>JAGGZS010000041.1 GCA_021161885.1 bacterium | reverse complement strand
GTATTTTAGAGTTGCTGGGACCTAATCTTTACACAAATATATATTATGTTTTAGCTGAATTGATTGCCAATGCTTACGATGCAGATGCCGAGAATGTCTATATTATAGCAAGTACCGATGATATACGTGTCGAAGATGATGGTCATGGTATGTCGTATGAAGCGGGAGAAGTCACTAACTATTTAAACGTCGCCCGGGTATCACGAACAAACAATAATGACTCATTCACCCGTTCAAAAAATCGACGAAAAATGGGGCGTAAAGGTGTTGGAAAACTGGCAGCATTATCAGTTTCTGAGGAAGTTGATGTTATGACAGTTTCTGAAGGAGAAAAATCAGGTTTTGTTTTATCCCGTTCTCCTCAGAAAGGTAATACTTTGATAGGTATATCCGATGAAAAAATTTGCTTCAATTATATAACTCAACATGGTACCGCAATTATTATGCGTAAACCCCAATATCGTTTACAAAAAACACTTACTGCTGTAAAACGTAATCTTCTCAAGATATTTCCTTTAATAAATTCAGGCTTTAGAATTCACATAATTCGTGATAACGAACAAGAAGTTATTGATGACTTTGATAGTAATGTGATGAAAGAACTAAGTACACTTATTACTTTAGGAGACGATTTTTCATATTTGTGTGATTTGGTTCCAAATTTATATCCTAGTAGACGGACAGATTTGGTTGAAGCTAAAGAAACCTATTCAACTCCGCTATTAATGAAGAATAATCAAGGAGATGAACGTGAATACTACTTGAAGATTGAAGGTTGGATTGGGACATATAAAACTACCCGTGGTCGCAAAGCTGAAATGACCGATTTTCCAGATAACTTTATTTCGTTATTTGCCAACAAAAAAATGGGTGAATTCAATATTCTTCCAGTTGTTGGACAGAATAAGCTGAATGAAGTTTACGTTGTAGGACAACTTCACGTTGACTTGTTTGAACGTTCCGACTTACCTGATATGGCTTTGAGTAATCGTCAAGGCTATAAATCTGATGATCCACGTTATGAAACTGTTCGAAATTATGTTAGAAAAGAATTATTACCTGAAATTTTAAAAAAACGAGAATTGTTTAGTGATCTTGGAAAAGAGAAAAAGAAAAATAAAAAAATGAGATCTCAGCGGCAAAATGAAGAAAAGCTTAAAAGGGCAATGAATGATTTTCGTAGAAGAGCTAGTGAAAATGCTGCTCAAAAGATATCTAAACTTGGCTTTGACATACCTACAGATAATGTTATACAAGTTATATCGCAGTCTATTAATGATAATAGCCCCGATTTGGGTATAAAAACTATAGTAGACTCCCAGAAAAAGAAAATATTAATCAGTCAAACATCTAAAGACAAAGCATTGGCCGATATAGTATATCAAATGCTTTTACACAATAATGTACCTTCCGAAGACATCCTTTACACGAACTGTGACGACGAAGTGTGCCGAGTACCTGAAGGAACGAGCCTATATGATTACTTACGAGATTTTTTCGTAGAGAGCTATTCTACTCAAAAAATATTTGTCCTGTTTATTACAAGTGAAAATACGAAAGAATCTTGGGGCGCTATCAGCGAGGTTGGTGCTTCTTGGATAACACAAATTGAACACAAAATATTCAACATCCACCCTTTCAGACCAGAGCACCCTCTTAATGATGAACAACTATGGCATACTACAAATCGTGAAGAACCTAAAACAGGTGATTTATGGATGAATCGTCTTAATGTAGACATCTTCTGTCAAAAAATAGAGCATGTTTGTGATATTCTTGATTACAGCAAGAAAACAAGGCAAGAGAACAAGCGATATCTCGAAACACTTGTTTCTATACGTGATGATTAAATTCTCATATTAATAGAGCAAATCCAATGGCTGATATTTTTACAAAATCCAAACGCTCCGATATAATGAGCAAAATAAACGCTAAGGATACGAAACCGGAAATCTTTATGCGTAAATTAATTTTTTCTATGGGATACCGGTATAGGCTCCATAAAAAAGAATTGCCCGGCAAACCGGATATGGTTTTTGCAAAACACAAAAAAGTAATATTTGTTCACGGTTGTTTTTGGCACGGACATAAAGATTGCAAGAAAGCCACTGTTCCTCAAACAAATACTGATTTTTGGCAACAAAAGATATATAATAACATACAACGAGATAAAAAAACATATCGTCATTTGAAAGAAATCGGTTGGGATTATCTTCTAATTTGGGGATGTCAAATCAAGAAAAAAAATATCCCTGAATTAAAAACAGCGGTCAATGATTTTTTCAAAAATAAAGATATATAAAAAGGTTCGCCATGTCAAGCGTATTCAAAAAAGGGGATTACTGGGTTTACCAGTACCGCGTCAACGGTAAACAAAAAGTTATACATCTCGGCAAACTTCCCAACAAAACAATTGCTAAACAAAAAAAAGCGGAACTTGACTCTATATACGTGTTGAACAAATACATTCCCATAGAAAAGGTTCCTATTTCGAAAATACTATATGATTACTTTAACGTATTAAAACTTCGATGCTCTAATGATCTTCATATAACAAACACTAAATACCGCATAAATAATTTTATCCAGGAAGAAAACATTTGCTACCTCTCACAAATAACCCGCCGGAAAGCCGAAACCTTTATCCTGAGACGTAAAAAAGAAGACCTGGCAGACCTAACTATTAATCACTACTTAATTGCGATAAAAGGGCTAATTAACTGGGCTATAAAAAATAATTACCTCTTATCTAATCCAATTTCAGGTATTAAACTCGCTAAGGCACAGAAACGACCGCCTAATTTTTTAACAAAACCACAAATAACCGAACTACTCGAAAAAGTAGAAAAATATTGTCCCATGAAATATATGATTTATATATCGTTATCGACCGGGATAAGACCAAACGAATTAAATATTATGGACTGGGAAGACTGGGATTTTAACAGAAATATTTTAACTATTCCTAAATCAAAAAATCGATACTGGCGTACAATTTCGTTTAACAATAACCTTACCGACCGGATTAAACCGATAATAAAAAATAAAGGAAAATGCTTCAATTATTCAATCATACCGCCTCGAAGACAATTTGCAAAGCTACAAAAAGAACTGTCGTTTGATTTTATTTATTACGATTTACGATCGACTTATGCGTGTCAATTATTATTAGACAACGTTAATCCTGAAAACGTACGACAATTGCTGGGGCATCGATCACTTAACACTACAATGCGATATGTCAGAGCATTAGGCAACTACCAAAACGAGGCAGTTAAAAACTTTAATATATTCAGCGCTTAACTACCAAAATAACTACCAATAAAACTTAATAAATACGATAAAACTTACTTTTTGAACCTAAAAATGGTACGCCCGGCTGGATTCGAACCAGCGACCTACGGATTAGAAGTCCGTTGCTCTATCCAACTGAGCTACGGGCGCAAAAGATTATAAACTATAAAAATATCCGACTTGAATATCTTATAG
>JAGGZS010000251.1 GCA_021161885.1 bacterium | reverse complement strand
TTTTTTATCTTTAAACCGGTTTTTGCTTTTATTTTTTGTATCGTTTCATATAAAATAAGAAACTTGTTCTAAAATTATAATCTTAATCTGATGATTAACTTGTTATGAAAAATAAAAGATTAAACAATATAAGTTTATTTCTATTAATTATAGGTTTTATTGTTTTTATAATAAGCGTTATGTGGACACTTAAGATTAGTTTTTATTTTTTGCGGTTAAATATAGGTTTGCCTTGGTCTATCGCGTCTTTTTTATGTGCTCCGTTATTGATTATATTAGTGCCATGGTATTTATTATTAGTCCAAGGACAATGGAGTCCTATATTAATTAGTTACGGCGGTTGGTTTATCGCTTATATAATAATATCAGCAGGCAGGGCATTTTATAATATCTCTTCCGATGATAAAATTTAGCTTTTTTCAACATTAAAAACAGGAAAACTCCAGAATATGGGATCATTAGGACAGTTAAAAAAAGGCATTTTGGTTACCGGCGCTTCAGGTTTTATGGGCGGCAATCTGGCTTTTTATTTATCATCGTTCTGCAAGGTTAGCGGTCAATTCAATAAAAACAGGTTTTATTTAGGCAGGGTTAATCCTTTAAAAATGGATATAGCAGTGGAAACTGATGTTATGGACGCAATCTCGTCTAATGAGTTTGACTGGGCGATACATTTAGCGGCTGTTACATCGCCGGATATTTGCGAAAAGGATAGGGAGTACGCGAAAAAAGTAAACATTAAAGGGACAAGGCACCTTGTAAATTACTGCAATGAAAAAAATATTCCTATTATATATATATCTACGGATTTGGTTTTTGACGGGGCAAAGGGTTATTATAAAGAAACCGATGAGCCTAACCCGATTAGTTTCTATGGAGCGACGAAATTGGAAGCTGAGCAAATTGTCCTTAACGGGCTGGATGAAAATGTTGTATGCCGGATTGCTTTATCTTACGGAAAATTTTTCAGTAATACATCTGGAGGGGCGCTCGATAAAATGCTTTACTCTCTATATGAAGGCTATGTGTTAAATTTGTTTACAGACCAATTTCGCACACCTTTATATTCAGGCGAATTCTGCGGCGCTGTTTCAAAGCTCATTGCCGCAAAAACGCAAAGTGGTTCCTGCTGCGGATCGCGGATATATCATTTGGGAGGGTCTGAGAGAGTGTCGCGTTATGACTTCGGGAAAAAAATTGTTTCCGTTTTCGGATACAAATCCGACTTACTGAACCCGATAAGTATGGATCAAATTAAATCAGCGGCAAAGAGAGGTAAAGACTGTTCTTTAAACTGTGCGAGGGCAATGGATGAATTTAATTACCAACCTTTATCTATTACAAAAAATCTTTATATAGACAAAAAATTACGGGAAGGATCACGATGAGCATAAATATTGCCATTGACGGGTGTTCGGGGTCAGGTAAAAGCACGCTGGCAAAACAGCTGGCTAAAAAATTAGGATATATTTATATTGATACCGGCGCTTTATACAGGGCAGTAACCTTAAAGGTATTAAATGAAACAGGTGAAAATTTTACTGAAAACCAGTTGAAAAAAATCCTAAAATCCACAAGCGTAAAAATTGTCCATTCGCCGGAAGGGAACCGAATTTATCTTGATAATAAAGATGTATCCGACAAAATACGGGAGCCTAAGGTTTCTAATTTTGTATCTGCTGTATCTCAGCAACCTATTGTTCGCAAACATCTTATATCTATACAGCGCAAAAACGCGAATCGTTTTAACGCCATTCTTGACGGGCGGGATATAGGCACTGTTGTACTGCCTAAAGCGGACATAAAATTTTTTCTTACGGCTAATCTTCATGAAAGAGCGAAAAGGCGCTGGTTAGAGTTGAAAGAAAAGAACATAAATATATCGATTAAAGAGGTACAAGACAACCTTAGGCAGCGAGATAAACAAGACAGTTCCCGTCAAGCAAGCCCTCTTAAAAAGGCTGACGATGCTGTTGAAATCGATTCTTCATCAATTACTCCTGAAGAAAAACTAAATATCGCGGTTAATATTATAAAAAACAGGTTATGGGAAAAAAGAAATTATACGCACAGGTTTTTCCGATACCTTTGTTTTCTTTTCTTCAAACTTTGTTTCCGCATAGAATTTTTATATGAAGATTATGAATCCTTAAAACGTTTCAGCGGTATTGTCGCGTCAAACCACTGTAGTAATCTTGATCCTATAGCTGTTGGGTTAAGTGTTCCGTTGCATTGTTATTATTTCGCTAAGGAATCGTTATTAAAAAATGTTATTGCGCGAAAAATTCTGATTATATGTAATTGCATTGCCATAAATCGTACTAAACCAACTCCAAAAAGCATAAAAACAGTAATACAGAAATTAAAGGACAATAAATCTGTTGTTGTTTTTCCCGAAGGGACACGTTCGGATGACGGGCTTATAAAAGAGGGAAAACTCGGAGCGGGCATGTTTGCTTATAGATCGAATTGTTCTGTATTGCCTGTATATGTATCAGGAACACTCAAAGCATTGCCTAAGGGCGGAAAATTTATTAAATTCACAAAAATTTATGTTATCGTGGGCACTCCTTATTATATTGACAAAAAGCAAGTTCACGGCAATTCATCTAAAGAAATATATAAGGCAATTAGTGATGAAATGTTAAAAAGAATTAAAGACCTCAACAATAAATTCAAAAATAACCGAAAAATGCTGTTGACAAAAAAATAAAAATTGTATAATTTGCTTTAATCCGTTCAGGAAATATTTTGAGTTTAAGGAGGATTTAATTAACAATGGTAAAAAAAACAAACCAACCAACTGCAGGAGAATCTATCATAGAAGAACTCCTCAAAGAAAAAGAAACTGAAGAAACCATAGAGGATTTTCGTGAACTTTACGAACAGACTCTCAACAATCTTGAAGAAGGAAATATTGTTCAAGGGAAAATAGTAAAAATAACTTCAAATGAAGTTTTAGTGGATATTCATTATAAATCGGAAGGAATTATACCTCTTGAAGAATTCCCTGATTATAAAGATTATTCCATAGGTGATAAAGTTGAAGCGTTTTTAGAAACTATTGAAGATGAAGACGGGCTTACTCTTTTATCCAAATTAAAAGTGGATAAAAGCAGAAAATGGGAACGCACTATCCAAAAATGTTCTGAAGGCGCTCTAATCGACGGAAAAATATTCAAGAAAGTTAAAGGCGGTTTTATGGTTGATATTGGAGTAGAAGCGTTTTTACCGGCTTCACAGCTTGATATCAAACCTGTTGCTTCACTTGATGATTTTATCGGCAAAAATTTTGATTTTAAAATAATAAAAATCAGTGAAGAACGCAAAAACGTAGTAATATCCCGCCGGGCTTTACTTGAAGAAAAACGGGCAAAAGAACGGGATAAACTTCTTAAAAGCATTAACGAAGGCGACCTTATATTAGGAACCGTAAAAAATATTACTGATTTCGGTGCGTTTATCGACCTTAACGGGCTTGACGGGCTGCTTCATATTACCGATATGAGCTGGGGCAGGATAAATCATCCAACTGAAATAGTCAAAGTCGGAGATGAAATTGAGGTAATAGTTCTTAAATTCGATAAACCCAACGCGCGGATTTCTCTTGGGCTCAAACAAAAAACAAAAAATCCGTGGGAAACTGTCGAGGAAATATATCCTATCGGCAAAAAAATAGTCGGAAAAGTAGTTAACATTATGCCTTACGGCGCTTTTATAGAACTTGAAGAAGGAATAGAAGGTTTAATTCATATATCTGAATTTTCTTGGACAAAACGCATCAGCCACCCATCTGAAGTTATATCTGTCGGTGATGAAGTTGAGGCAATGGTTCTTAGTATCGAAAAAGAAAAGGAAAAAATCTCTTTAGGGATAAAACAAACCGAATTCAATCCATGGAGTGTTGTCGAAGAAAAATATCCGGCAGGCAAAAGAATTACCGGAACTATCCGCAACATCACTTCTTACGGCGCTTTTATTGAGTTGGAAGAAGGTATTGACGGTTTAATTCATATATCCGATATATCTTGGACAAAGAAAATAAACAATCCGGCAGAAGTTCTTAAAAAAGGCGAACAAATAGAAGCGGTTATTTTATCGGTTGATCAGGAAAACAAAAAAATCGCGCTCGGCATTAAACAGCTGTCTCCGGATCCGTGGGAAAATCTTGAAGATAAATACGCGATCGGCCAGTCTGTAACAGGAACTGTAACAAAAATAACTGGTTTTGGTGTTTTTGTTACACTTGACAGCGATATTGAAGGATTAATACATGCTTCGCAAATTTCCGACAAACCTTTCACTAAACTTGAAGATATTGTAACTGTTGGAGATGAAATTACAGCTAACATAGTAAAAATTGACACTATCGACAGAAAAATAGCTTTAAGCGTTAAAGAATTTCATCAGGCACAAAAACAAGAAGAAGTTGTTCAAAAGAAAACAAAAGAAAAAGTTGCGGTTAAAGAATTCAAATCACGCAAGAAACGTGAAAATTCATTTGAAAGCACCAGTATTCTGTCTGAACAACTTGATGAACTTCTTTTTTCTAAGACTACCGAAACACCTGAGAAACCTAAAAAAGAAACGCCCGCTCAAACAGCGGGCGAGACGGAAACCGAAGAAATATCTTCAGAAACGCCTGCTCAAACAGCAGACGAGACGGAAATTGAAGATAATCAAAAGGCTGAAGATTCAAAAAAAGAAGAACCTGTTTCAGAAAAAAACAATAATGATGATACTCCTGAAAAAAACGAAACAGAAACGGAAAAAAAATAACGTTAATAATGATACTTAATAATAATAATGAAAAAGGCCTTAAGTTATCTTAAGGTCTTTTTTTTTTATAGGAGGTTAAAAATTGAATACTGAAATACAACGGCAGTTATCCATATTAAAAACGAATACTGTTAATTTTATCTCTGAAGAATTATTCTGTGAAATTCTTAAAAAATCCCTTGACCTGAAAAAACCGTTGAGAATAAAGTTTGGCGCAGATCCCACCGCTCCTGATATTCATTTAGGTCATATGGTAATTTTAAACAAATTACGCCAATTCCAAAACTTTGGGCATACTGTAGATTTTATAATCGGAGATTTTACCGCTATGATAGGCGATCCGTCGGGCAAATCGGAAACAAGAAAACCGCTCAATAGAGAACAAGTTCAACTGCACGCAAAAACATATCAGGAACAAATTTTTAAAATACTTGATAAAGAAAAAACAAATATAATTTTTAACAGCAGTTGGTTCAATAAAATGAACTTTAAAGATGTGCTTAAACTAACATCAAGCTGCTCGGTAGCGAGAATGCTCGAGCGTGATGATTTTTCAAAAAGATATAAATCCGGCCAGTCAATAAGTATTGTAGAGTTTCTCTACCCCTTAATGCAGGGATATGATTCGGTAATGCTAGATTCCGATATTGAGCTGGGCGGTACGGATCAAACCTTTAACCTGCTTGTAGGGCGTGATCTGCAAAGAGACGCAGGGCAAAAGGAACAGGTCATTATCACCATGCCTATCCTTGAAGGCACTGACGGGGTTCAAAAAATGAGCAAGAGCCTTAACAACTATATAGGTATCGCCGAACAGCCAAAAGATATTTTCGGAAAAGTTATGTCTATATCCGATAATTTAATGTTTAGATACTTACGATTATTAACCGATAGAACGGAAAATGATGTTGCCGATTTAGAAAACAATGTTAAAAACGAAAAAATTCATCCAATGGAACTTAAAAAAGAGCTTGCCCGTGAATTGGTAACAAAATTCTATGACAAAACCTCGGCAGTCCACGCCGAACAAGAATTTACAAATGTATTTTCCAAAAAAAATCTGCCTGAAGATATGCCGGTAATAAAAATTAAAGATTTACCTCTGGAAAACGGAAAAATTTGGGTATGCCGCCTTCTTCATAATTGCGGTCTTACAAAAAGCACTTCGGATGCCCGAAGGATGATACAGCAAGGCGCTGTTCAATGTAACGGAGAAAAAATATTATCCGTTGAAATGAAAATAGTGCCTGAAGAAGGAATGATCCTTAAAGTTGGCAAACGCCGGTTCGCTAAGATTTCGCAATAGACGAAATAAAAAACAGCTTGACTTTTATGGTCGTTATCATAGTATTAGGTTAAGATTTTTTTACAGTTTTACGCCCTGACATCTTTCTTATACCTATTAATGTTATAACTGTTACGTTTTCAAAGGAGTTTATCATCGACTAATGACAAACAATTGTAAATTCATAATAATTTGTTGTTTGCTGCTTCTATTAAATTCCTGTTCTAAAGCGCCTGACGAAAACGTACCGGAAAAATATTCGGAACCTTCAAATAAATCACAACGGATATCAAACAAAAAATATGATATTCCTGCTAAAAAATTAATTCTGACATCATCTGACCTTAACGGAAAATATACAGTTGCCACATCTTTTTACAGCGATCGGGCAAGTTTAAAATTCCTCAAAAAACCTGTTAATGCAGTAGATGTAATTCAGCAAATTTTTGTACTCAAAGAAAATACAGGGGACAGCCATAAGATAACTGTTCTCATTTTAAAATATGAAAATGTAAAAAATGCTGAAAACGAAATCGCCTTAAATTTCAATATTCTTAAAAACTTAGCGAATAAAGATAATATCGATTCGTTTCAAATCAATGTTTTTGGTGATGAATCCATGGGAATAAAGTTCCAGTCCCGTCCTAATCCGCTTTTTATATACAGCCGTTACGGAAATATTGTAGTAAAAATAAACGGCGGCCAAGATACATATATGGAAAAACTCACTGCTGTTTTAAAAAAAATTGAGTTGAAATTAGGCATAAAAAACAATACTAAAAAATAGGCACTAAAATATTGCCTTAATTTTCGAACAATGATAATGTTGCTGTTTAGCTGTACAAACTAAATTTAATAAAATATTTACTATGGCATAAAATATGTTTATTAACAGATAAAACTATTAGAATTTAACCAAGTGGAGCGTATATGACCCAAACTAAACAAAATTCATCAGAATCAGCCTCATTACTTCATTTACTTAAAGAGCTTAAACCAATCTTATCTTTTTTTGCCAAATCAAGTCTTTACGGGATATCGTTAGCATTGCTTTTAAGTTTTTTCCTAATTGGAAGTTTAATGTTGTTAAGCAGTTTAAATTCTTAATATCCAAACATTATTTATGTTCCGATGAGCAGACCCCATTTTATAAATCTATAAAAACGAATTCAAATTAATCAAGAAATGATTTTAAATACGCAATATAATCTTGGTCTAATTTATGGCGGCCAGCGGCGTTTAAAATAGAGATATTGTCAAATGTTGTGGATTGGGTAGAAAATAGCGTATCCTATCAGATAATAAATAACCACAAATAAAAA
>JAGGZS010000254.1 GCA_021161885.1 bacterium | reverse complement strand
CCTAATCTCCATAATTTCTTCTCCTTCTTTTAAGGGTATGCTATTGTTTTTATCGGTAACCCCTAAAAAATATTTAGGAAAAATTTTCCTACTATAATAATAATCAACTTTTTTTATCATCTTACTAACCAAAATGTTACGACTCTTCTAAGGTAAACGGCAAAAAAAACAGCGTAAAAATTTCCTCCTTTATAAAAAAATTTATCTTATCGGTTAAGACCAACAAAAATCATCAGCAGAATCTGTTCCTATTCAAGATGATACGACGTCAATGGTTTATCCGCGCAAAATTAATCAGCTCTAACCCTTCTTTGGAATTAACCCATTCAGCTATTTTCGCCAACCCGTTATTTATATTTACTACAGGCTGATAACCCAATTTATTAATGCTTTTTTCCAAACAACTTTTTATGACAACTGTCTCTTTTGAAGAAAAATTATCTAAAACAGATAAATCCAAATCTTTTTTAAGATACCGGGACAACAACTTAAAAATAAATATCAGCGAATTATTCACACCGCTTCCGATTTCAAAAATTCCGCCTTTTTCAATGCTGTTCATAGCTATAATATTAGCATTTATCACATCAGATACGCCTACAAAATCTATAAAAAAATCATATCTTGAAGAAAACGCCTTTTCCACTTTGTTTTCCATCAATTTATAAATAAGATAACCAAGCCCTTCGGAAAAAGAAAACCGTTCACCGTACACATGGGCATTGCGCAGTATAAATACAGGAAACTTGAATATTTTGCCAAACTGCAAAGCCGCGTCTTCCTGAATCCTTTTAGATAATAAATAAGTCGAGCCGTAATGCAGCGCTCTTGGTTTATCAAGACCAATCATAGAGGGCAAAATAAGTTTCCTGCAGCAATTCTCAGTATCAAAAATACACTGGAGAAGATTTGTTATGCCCGTTACGTTTGTATCCATAAATCTTTTTATCTCATAATTGGAATCATGTTTACGGCACGCAAAATGAAATATCACCGTTTTGTCTTTAATGACTCTTTTCAGCTGCGAATAATCTGTTACATCTCCTTTAATAAAATAGGCTTTCGGATTAAGCCAAGCCGGCGGTTTAGAATCGTTATGCACAGATGGATCAAGGCAATCAAACACGCTCACCTGATGTCCCAACGATACCAACCTGTCAACTAAATGAGATCCAATAAAACCGGCTCCACCGGTTACAAGAACATTTTCTATCATTATATTTAATATCTCCGATTTAAGTTGCTATACGAATTTTTTTTATCAATATACCATTTTTATTTTTAAATATCCATGTTTAATTATCCAATAGATAACTTCTTATACGGCAACACAAAGCGTTGCTTTTTAATACATATTGGATAACTGAAATAAATTTCAACAATAAAATTTTTATTTAAAAAACTTTTTTTTTTTTATAAAGTAATAAAGTTAATAGACGAGATTGTAGTAGTGTTAAGAAAAAATTCAAGACAACCAGAAATCCTGTCTTAAAGGAATCCTTAGAAAAATTTTTATTTATGCGTAAAATTTTCACTCTCGCAATAGTATCTTTTAAAGAGATAATTAGGCAGCCAATATACATTATTGTCTTATTAATTGCCATGGCAATGCTTTACGCAAGCCCATGGTTTTCCATGTTCACCCTCTTAAACAGTTCAAAACTCGTAAGGGATATGGGGCTGGCAACAATTTTGTTATCTGTGCTTTTTATATCGGCGTTCAGTGCGTCGGGATTAATCTTCAAAGAAATAGAGAACAAAACCGCGGTTACCGTTTTATCCAAACCGGTTTTCCGTTTTCAGTTTCTAATAGGCAAATATATAGGACTGTTATTTGGCATATCTCTTGCTGTAATCCAACTGACTCTTTTCCTGATTTTAATAATGCGTATCGGCGTACCTGAAACGGCTCAGTTCACTCTTGATAAACCTGTTGTTTACAGTTTAGAGTTTATTTTTGTTTTCAGCCTGTTATGGGCGGCTGTAATGAATTATTTTTTTGATAAACCGTTTACGTCATCGCTTGTTATTGCTTTTTTTTATTTTTTACTGCTTGTTTTTTTCACGGTCTCGTTTATTAATCCCGATTTCCAACCGCAAAATTTCGGGGCAGGTATGGAACTCGGTTTATTTAAGGCAGGCATCTTAATATTTCTATCGATGTCAATTTTAGGTTCAATAGCGATTATCGGCTCTATACGTTTTAATATGATCTCTAACTTGGTCTTTTGCATAGCGATTTTTTTTACGGGGATGACAGCCGATTATTTTTTCGGCAGATTCGCGGACTCTAATATAGTCTGCAAAATTATTTATTCAATAATACCCAATTTGCAGTTTTTCTGGACGGCTGACGCGTTTTTAACAAATAACACAATTCCCTCTTCTTATATAGTTTTAACATCTTTATATACTGTTATCTATATACCGACAGCACTGGTTTTCGGCTGGTTTTTATTCACTGAAAGAGAGATTTCGTAGTTTATGGAAAACATTAAAAATTCACAATTAGCAAAAAAATGTGAAGGTATAGCATTTATAGGTTCAAGCACACAGCTCGCGGCAGCAATAAGCCTGTTTTTAACTTCTATGTGGCTTCATTCAAAAAGTTTATCCTATCTTGCCGTTTACAGCGCGGCAGGCTGTGCCGTTTGGCTTTTAACTATTGTGCACCTGCGCCAGAAACGGTTATCATACGAAGAACTTATTGAAACCGAAGATAATAACGAAAACCCTATGTTCAATGAGGACGACGGCTCCATATTTTCATCCAGCCGAAAACTCAAACAGATGGAAAAATGGGTACTGCCTATATCCGTATCTGTACTTTCCATTGCTTTAATAATATTAGGTTACGTTTTTTTAAGAAAAACCGCAGTCTGCGGTGAACTTTTAATAGCCGCTAATTTAAGCAAATCAACAGTCGCTTTAGTGCTTACAACATTTTTTGTATTCATCATAGGACGATTTACATCGGGAATGTCGACAGTCAAAGGCGACGCACATCTTTTAAAAGGCGCAAGCGGATATTTACTAAGCTGCGCTTTAATATCTTTTTTATGCATTATAGCTTTTGTTATGCAGTATTTTGGTTATTCTTGGGGCACAAAATCAACGGCTTACATTATACCTGTCCTAATGATTATCGCGGGTATGGATTTTTTATCACATATACTATTAGATATTTATAGACCAAGATTAACAGGGCAGATTGAACGGCCTCCTTACCAGAGCTTTTTAATCGGTTTACTTGCCGAACCGCAAGGTATCCTTAAAGCCACCGCTCATTCGCTTGATTATCAGTTCGGATTTAAAATATCAGATACTTGGTTCTACAAATTTCTCGAAAAAATAATCGCGCCGTTAATCTTATTCCAACTCCTTATTTTGTATCTTTTAAGCACAATTGTAATTATCCATCCGTATGAAAACGGGATTCTCGAAAGGTTCGGTGTTCCTTTAAAAAACAACGGGATTCTCTACCCGGGTATTCATTTTAAATATCCATGGCCGATTGATAAAATAAACATTGTATCCGCTAAACGTATTGAATCTATTTTTATAAATCCTCACTACAAACACGAAGGTACAATTTTATGGACTGTGTCGCATCATTCAAACCGCAATTTATTTCTTCTTCCAAGCAAAGAAGAAACCGAAAACCAATCTGACGACAACACATTGACAGGCATACCCGTAAATATCCTAATGGCATCAGCGCAAATTCAATACCGCGTTACAGATCCGTTCAGTTATATTTACCACCAGAAAAATCCAAAAAAATTAATCAAAAATATCGCTATTAGAGAATTTATCCGTTATACATCAACCACGGACGTTTTCGATTTTATGGGCGCTAACCTTATAACAGTATCATCTTTATTAAAAACAAATATACAAGCCGAATTAAACAAACTTAACGTGGGTGTAGAAATATTTTTTATTGGATTATACGGCATTCATCCGCCGGTTGAAGTTGCGCAGGCATTTGAATCCGTAATGGAAAGCAGGGAAGAAAAACAGGCAAAAATACTCAAAGCCGAAACCTTTGCTAACAAAATTCTGCCAAAAGCAAGAGCTAAAGGAAAAACCATACTCATTGACGCAAAATCATATGCCGATCAACAAAAATTATTATCGAAATCCGAATCAATAAATTTTGAAAACCAAAAATACGCTTTTTCCATTGCTCCGACAACTTATTTCTGGCGAAACTATTTAAAAACAATAAAAAACGCCCTTTTAAATACAAGAAAAATAATTATCTCGGCGAAACTTAAAAATAAACAAATACATATTATAAATTTAAAAACAAAAATTAAACCAGACCTTTTAGATATGAATATTTCGAGAGACTAAACGGCTTAAAAAAATATCGTAAGGAGATAAATAATGAAAAATAATTACTTAACCATATTAGTAGGCGTATTGCTTGCCGTTATCCTGATTTGTTACCTGATAGCGTTCCAGATGAGCGTCAACCAGCTTGCCGTGGTAACTACTTTCGGTAAACCTACAAGAATACTTACCGAACCCGGACTATACTGGAAACTGCCGTGGCCTTTCCAAAAAGCTTATATTTTCGACGCAAGACTGAATATTAATGAAAGCGTTTTTGAGGAAACATTAACTAAAGACGGCAAAAATATCGTTTTTTCAACCTGTCTTGGATGGAGAATTGTAGACCCCGAAAAATTTCTCGAAACTATCGGCAACACGCAAGACGCTAAACGAAACCTTGAAGGATTGGTTCGCACATTCAAAAGCGGTGTTATGGGCAAACATTTGTTTTCCAATCTTATATCCACCGACAAGAATAATATACAATTTGACGTCATTGAACAGGAAATGATGACGCCCGTAGCTAAAGAAGCTGAAACCAAATACGGTATAAAAATTGATTTTCTATATATAACAAAATTAGCGCTGCCCGAACAGACAACGGCTAAAATTTTTGACCGGATGAAAAAAGAACGCGAACGTATAGCCGAGCGCTATAGAGCCGAAGGCGATGCCAAAGCCAACGAGATTAAAGCCAAAGCTACAAGCGAACACGACCAGATAATAGCACGCGCCAAAGCCCAAGCTAAACAAATTAAAGGCGAAGGCGATGCCGCTGCCGCGCAGTATTATTCAATTTTTGAAAATAATAAACCGTTAGCCCTATTTCTCCAGAAACTCGATACCCTTGAACAAGTCCTTAAAGAAAAATCAACCGTTATATTAGATACACAAACTGTACCGTTTGATTTACTTAATTCAACCGAAATAAAAACAGATGATAAAAATGACTGATAACCAAAATTTACTAAACAATAATAAAGAATACAATCCTGCCCAGCAATCTCTTGTGGACGCGCTTAAAATTAGTTTCGGACTCGTTAAGGTTACTATGTTTTTCGTAATAATAAGTTTTCTCTGTTCCGGTGTTTTTGTAGTCAAACAACACGAAAGCGCCCTGATTTTACGGTTCGGCAAAATTGTAGGCACGCCGGCAGACAGGGTTCTTAAAGCAGGTCTGCACTGGGCATGGCCTTACCCTATCGATAAAGTAATAAAAATTCAAACCGGACGAGTACAAAACCTTGTTATAGACGATTTCTGGTACTATGATAAACACGCTGAAAATCAGCCGGCAAATCGACGCCGTAATAAAAAACAGCTGTTGCCCGCTTTACGTCCGGGAATAGACGGTTATATTATTTGCGGCGACGTAAACATTATCCATGCAAAATGGATATTACGCTATACTATAGATAACCCGTATACATATTATACTGTTATTAAAGATAACGAACAATTACTCAAAAATTTTTTCAGGAACTCGGTTATATCAGTAGCTAATTCTAAATATGTTGACGATGTATTACGCACCGGAATAGAAAAATTCCGCAAACAAGTGCAGTTAAAATTCCAAGATAATCTCAACATTTTTAACTGCGGCATTGAAATAAACCGTGTTGATATTGACAGAATTTCTCCGCCTATACAAGTAAAACAGGCTTTTGACGATGTGATACAGGCGGAACAGGAACACAGCCAAAAAGTTAATGAAGCCAAATCGTTCGCTTCAAAAAAGATTAATCAAGCAATAGGTATAAGTTCACAAATTTTATCCCAAGCGAATGCGTATAAAACTAATTTTGTCGAAGAAACAAAAGCGGATGCGAATTATCTATCTGAAATTTTAGATAAATACGAAAATAATCCTGAAATTTTTACTTTTTTCGCTAAACAAAAGGTAATCCGTAAAATTATGAGCAACCTTGAAGACAAATTTATTTTTAATAAAGATACGGGCAATAGCCGTGAACTAAGGTTATTACTTAACAGAAACCCACAACCTTTACGGTAAAAAATTATGTTTGTTAAATCTTCGGTGCCAAATATATCTACAGAAAAACAAAAAAAACAAATGGCGTTCAGGCTGCTTGGCACTTTTTTAGGCGGATCGCTTGTTTTAAACGCTTATTTTGGAAAACTGTTTCTTGGCTTTTCAAACGATGTCAACTCGTTAAGCGCTTTTTTAGGCGCTTTAGTGTTAAGTATCCCAATATTTTACAGCGCGTCAAAATCGTTGTTTCAGAAAAAAATTCATATGGAAGCTCTTGTGGCAATTGCTCTTTTCGGTTGTTTTGCTCTTGAAGATTACCTAACGGCAGGCATTGTAGCGTTTATCATGCTCGGAGCTGAACTGATACAAAGCCGAACCGCCCTCGGAGCAAGAGCCGCCATTGAAGGTTTAATAAAACTGACACCTACCAAAGCCCGTAAAATTATATCTGATAATCAGCAGCAGGAAATCCCCGCCCATGAACTTACAAGAGGGGATAAAATTCTTATTCTGCCGGGCGACAATATAGCGGCTGACGCTTTGATTACAAAAGGGGCGGCAACAATTAACGAAGCAAGCATTACCGGAGAATCCATACCTGCCGAAAAACAAACCGGCGACAAAATCTTCGCGGGTACCATTAACCTTACCGGAAAACTTGAAGCCGAAGTTATTCGAGCCGGTGAAGACACTACCTTAGGTAAAGTAAAAAAACTCATTCTTGAAGCGGAAACATCTAAAATTCCAATTATGAGAATTATCGACCAGTACGCTTCATGGTATGCGCCATTAATTTTAATGATTTCATGTATTATTTTGTATTTTACCAAAGATTTAAACAGGGCAATAACAGCGCTTGTGGTTACATGTCCGTGTGCTCTCGTACTTGCTACACCTACAGCCGTAGTAGCGGCGTTATCGTGTGCCGCCCGTCTTGGAATTCTTGTGAAAAACGTTAAACATTTAGAGATAGCCTCTAAACTCAACGCTTTGGTGTTTGACAAGACAGGCACTTTAACTACCGGCGAACTTACAGTTACAAAACTTTCACCTATCGATTCATCCGAAACCGCCGGAGAAAAATTGCTTCTTATTGCCGGGTCGCTTGCTAGATACAGTAGCCATCCAGCTTCAAAAGCGGTTGTAAATACCGCCAACCAAGCTAATTTATCTTTTAATGATGTTCACGATGTGCAAGAAAAAGCCGGTTTAGGAATATCCGGCATTGTGGACAATAAAAAAGTTCTAATCGGCAAAAGACAATGGCTTAAGGAAAATAAAATAACTATTGCAAAAAACACATCTAACATGGACGGATTAAGCATAATTTATGTAGCCTTCGGCAACGAATATATCGGTTGGATTGGGCTCGAGGACAAAACAAGGGAAGAAGCGAAATCCGCGACTGAACAGCTCCATCAGATCGGCATAAGAAAAATTATTATGCTCACCGGAGACCGGGAATCCGTAGCGAAAAAAGTAGCCGCGGAACTTGGATGCCAAGATTACAAAGCCCAATGCCTGCCTGAGGAAAAACTTGAAGCAGTACATAAACTGCAAAAAGAGGGCTACTGCGTTGGAGTCATAGGCGACGGCATTAATGACGCGCCTGCGCTTGCCGCAGGCGACATAGGCATCGCAATGGGCGCCGCCGGAAGCGACATCGCCATACACAGCGCATCCATATCCCTTATGAACAACGATCTTACGCGGTTACCGTTTATCATAACAATTTCAAAAAAAACCAAATTGATAATGTATGAAAATTTATTATTCGGAATAATATTTATTGTTGTAGGGCTGGTATCTTCGAGTCTCGGCTACCTTAATCCTATAATAGCCGCGATAATGCATAATGTAGGTTCGTTTATTGTTATATTCAACAGCGCGCGTCTTATAAGGTTCGGTGAAGAACTGACCATTCATTCCGATATTCAACGAGAGGAAAATTAATCTGTTATGTCAAACGCAGTTGTAAAAACACATAATCTAACAAAAATATTCAAGGATTTCTGGGGACGAAATAAAGTCAAAGCTCTTGATAAATTATCCATAGAAATTAATCGGGGAGAAGTATTCGGGCTCTTAGGACCAAACGGTTCCGGTAAATCTACCACCTTAAAACTTATGCTCGGATTACTATTTCCCACAAAAGGCAAAGTGTCTATTTTCGGCAAACCGGTCAACAATACCGCAATAAAAGAAAAAATAGGTTTTCTGCCGGAAGAATCTTATTTATACGGTTACCTAACCGCCAAAGAAACCTTGTTTTTTTACGGCAACCTTTTTGATATATCCCGGAACCAGATTAAAAAGCGGACACCACAACTTCTTGAAATGGTTGGATTAGGCAAAGTAGGTTCACGTCCTGTGCGGGAATTTTCCAAAGGCATGACACGCAGGTTAGGTTTGGCTCAAGCCCTTATTAACGACCCTGAACTAATATTTCTTGATGAACCCACGTCCGGACTTGATCCAATAGGAACAAAACAAATAAAAAATTTAATCACAGAAATGAAAAACAGGGGCAAAACTATTCTGCTGTGTAGCCACTTGTTGGCTGACGTGGAAGATGTCTGCGACAGAATTGCTATTTTATACGGCGGAAAAATAAGGGTTATGGGCAAAGTAGATGAACTGCTCAGTAAACACGATTCACTTCAGCTGAATTTACCTGAACTTAAACCGGAAACATTAAAACAAATAAAATGTTTAATCGAAAAAACGGAAAATGCCTCTAATATCACCGTAGAACATCCGAAAGACAGGCTTGAAAAGTTTTTTCTCAAGGTTATTGAGCAAGCCGTGGTAGATAAATCAGAAACCGCAGGCGCTAATGTGCTTGCGACAGAGAAAGAAATACCTGAGATACCGGAAACAACTGAACATAACAGCAAAACCAACAAAAAAATCATCAATGACCTATTGAATAAAGAGAATTAAAATCAAAATGGGTTCTATTGTTAATATAGCGTTAAAATCTATAAAAAAAGCCATGCACGATAAAATGTTTATCGGGGTTATTCTTATTTTTATAATCATCCTGCCTTCTTTGCCTATTTTGTTATACGGTGACGGAACCGCGCAGGGACATTTAAAACTGTATCTCACCTATTCATTATATTTTATAATGTTCTTTGTATCCATAACCGCTATTTTTATATCGTGTATGTCGCTAAATGAAGAACTTGAAAAAAAACAAATGTTCCTTCTCTGCACAAAACCTGTAGAAAAATGGAAAATTGTTTTAGGATTCTGGCTGGGCGCGGTATTAATAACTTTAATTTTGATAATAGCTGCCGCTTTAATAAATTACGGCGGAATAAAATGGATTATTTCTCGATATGAACCTTCACTTTCAGCGCTGGAGATGGATAAAATAAAGGAACAGCTGCTGTCATCGCGAAAATCGGTCTATATAGAACAACCTGACATAAAAAAGATTGTATCCGCTCAAATTGCCGATTACAAAAAAGAACATAAAGGGGAATCATTTGATTATCAGGAATTAGAAAAAAAATTCAAAAGAAAAATTTTCTACGAAACATTTTGCGTGCCGCCCCGCTATGAGAAAAAATGGACGGTTAAAGGGCTTAATAATCTAAAAACCGATACTGTAACAATAAAATTCAAATATTTTTCATCCGAAAAACCAAAAGACGCAACCATAAGCGCCGAATGGTCATTCGGTGATCCCCTAAAAGCCCGGCAGCAAAACTATTACTTAGAAAAATCTCCCGAAATTTATCATTCTTTTAATATCCCTGTTTCCGCGATAGACAAAGACGGCAACCTGCTTATCAGTTTCACCAACCTTGACAATTCATACTTAACAGTAATATTCCCTGAAAAAAACGGGATAGAAATTATGTTTCACGCAGGTTCTTTTTTTGTTAATTTCTGCAAAAGTTATTTGCTGATTTTCTGCCAGATTTGTGTGCTTTGCGCGATAGGCGTATTTTTTTCATCATTTTTATCATTTCCGGTAGCTGTTTTAATGTCTCTTTTTATGTACGCCTTAGGAACTCAAGCAACCTATTTCCTGAATTTGCTTACTCAATCTGGGTCTTCGCCGTTTGAAATAATAAATACCATGGGTAATGAAAAATTAAGTTTTTTGATCATATCCCAAAAAATTATAGCGTATATGATATACGCGTTCCCTCATCTCGATGCTATCAGCCCTGTTCCTTACATTACTGACGGCAGGGTTATAGAAATAAATTTTCTTTTACGATCGGTTTTTATTATAATATTCGTTAAAAGCGGTTTTTTTCTTCTTACGGGAAGCCTTATTTTCAACAGAAAAGAAATAGCAAGAGTAATTGTATAATGAAAAGACCATATAGAATAATTATAGTAATTTTAGCCCTGATTTTTATAGTTTCCGTAAATATGAATCTTATGCCGGTTATTAATAAAGCGCGTCTTGAAGCAAACCTTACGCGAAACAACCCGCTTGATAACGCGCCGCCTCAATTTGTGCTTGCCGTGAATATGCTCGGCGGACTAAGATGCCTGCTTATAGATATGTTATGGCTTAGGACAATGAAACTGCGTGAAGAAGGCAAATATTTTGAAATGACACAACTGTATAAATGGATTTGTGAACTGGAACCGCAAATCGAAGATGTATGGACTCACAACGCTTGGAATATGGCTTATAATATTTCTTTTGAAATGCCTTACGCGCCAGACCGATGGCGATGGATAAAAGCCGCTATTGCCATGCTACGCGATGAAGCTCTTAAATATAATTCTAAAAGCGCTGTAATCCGTAAAGAAATAGCTTGGATTTATTCCCATAAAATCGGGCAGCAATGGGATGATATGCACGCCTACTACAAAAAACAACTTGCTCTTGAAATGGAACAAGTTATCCAAACCCCTGACGATATAAGGGAAATGAATAAACTCCCGCCAATTAATGAAGCATTGAAAAATGACAAACCTTTGAACGATTTATACAATCAAATAAAAAAACAAAAATTCAAATCGTTTTCCGATACAAAAAATTATTTGCGAAAATTATCGGGCGAGGAAAATATCAATCAAGACTCTTTAGAAAAAATCCGCCTATTATTGTCTAAAGAAGAATTAAAAAACAATTATAAACTCAATATCCCTGATATGGTTTACCTTATGGATAAATTCGGCAATCTTGACTGGAGACTGCCTGATACCCACGCTCTATACTGGGCATACGAGGGCAAAAAATACGCTGATGTCAAATCGTATATTTTCTATGATCGGCTTATATATATGTCGCTGCAGTCTATTTACAGGCGCGGGTCGCTTTATCTCGTAAAACAAGGCGATGATGTTTTATACGTAACAGGTCCCGCAAAAGAATTTATCAAGCCAATGAATAAATTGTATGAAGAAATGTTCGCACGTTACAAAAACAAACCGGCTATGAAAAATATACTTTCGTCATACCGTTATTTTCTTCAGGAAATTATTGTTCTTTACTTTATTTATGATGATAAAACAAACTCGGAAAAATTTTTCAAAATTTATGCCCAAAAATTTCCCGAACACCTTGGCAATATGTCTTATTCCCAATTTGTACTTAAAGAATTTAAAGAAACCGCAGCCACAGGCAACTTTGAACAAATACAAGGATTAATATACAGTTTAATAAAACAGGCTTACTGGAACTTGGCTCTTGAAGAAAACAAATTGTTTGAGGGATATATGCGGCTCGCTCAAATTTTATGGAACGAATATACAATTTCAACCGGCAAGTCAAACAGGCTTAAACTGCCTCCTTTTGAAATTATTAAGAAAAAAGCGCTGGACAACGCTTTAAACGCAGAATTCCCCCGATCCATCAGAAAATTACTAAAAACAAAGGTAAACTAATATTTCAAAAAAATATTTTTTACTCCTCAAAATCTTCGTAATCTTCCTTAGCTAATCCGCCAGCTATATCGTCTAACGCATTGTCTACCTGACGGAATACTGCTTTTACGGGGGTAGCGGTTATATCGAAAACTTCGGCTATGTTATCCTGAAGTTCCGATTCGCTGCTTGCGCATCCGGTAAAAAAAACGCATACACTTAAGAGT
>JAGGZS010000243.1 GCA_021161885.1 bacterium | reverse complement strand
AGTAAATTTTAAGTTAATAATTATAATTTTATTTGACTTATACTATGTTTTAAAATAAAATTAGGTCTTGGAAATATACAGATAACTCGTTAAGTGAAGTTTTTGGTAATCGGCTTAAACTTCCTTAAACAAGGAGAATATTTATGTCTTTTTTTGGAAAACCAAAATATTCTAAAATTTTAATAAAAAAGAAAGATATACCGCCCGGGTTATGGGAAAAATGCAAATCCTGCAAAGAAATTATCCATAAAAAACAGTTGGAAGAAAACCTGATGGCTTGTCCGAAATGTAATTTTCTTTATCCGTTGCCGTCGGCAAAACGTATTGAATCGTTAATTGACGAGGGAACTTTTGTTGAGATGTTTGCTGACCTTATATCCGCGGACCCTTTAAAATTTGTTGATTCCAAACCTTATAATGTACGGCAGGAACAGTCTTTGAAAAAGACCGGCTTAAAAGAAGCGGTTATAACCGGCTGGGGTAAAATAAGCGGGCTTGATATAGGGCTTGCTGTTATGGATTTCGCTTATATGGGCGGAAGTATGGGATCGGCAGTAGGTGAAAAAATAACACTGCTTATTGAATTTGCCGTTGAACGCGGGTTGCCGGTGGCAATCGTCAGCGCTTCAGGCGGCGCTCGAATGCAGGAATCCACATTAAGTTTAATGCAGATGGCTAAAACAAGCGCGGCTCTCGGTAAATTGAGAAGAAAGAATTTGCCTTTCATATCAATATTGACTAATCCTACGACAGGCGGCACAACAGCTAGTTTCGCGTCTCTTGGCGATGTTATCATAGCCGAGCCGAAAGCTCTTATCGGGTTTGCGGGACCAAGGGTTATTGAGCAGACAATCAAGCAGGAACTGCCCGAAGGGTTTCAGCGCTCGGAGTTCCTTCTTGAACACGGTTTGATAGACATGATTGTAGAGCGGAAAGATTTAAAAGATACCGTCCATTTTATATTTGATTTTTTTATGAACAATAAAAAAAAATTAAAAAAAGGGAACAACGGTAAGGGAACCTTAAAAAATCTTAAACTCGCTAAATCAATTATCTAATTATAATATATATTCTACCCGTTACCCTTATTAATTATTAACGATGAACTATTCTCAAGCTGAAGCTTATCTGTATAATCTGCGTCTTTACGGCACAAAACTTGGACTTAACAATATTGCCGGTTTACTGGATCAACTGAATAATCCCCAAAAATCACTTTTTTTTGTCCATATCGCCGGCACTAACGGCAAAGGATCGGTTTGCGCGATACTGAACGCGATTTTAAGATCAGCGGGTTTAAAGACAGCGGTTTTTACTTCGCCACACCTGATTTCCTTACGGGAAAGGTTTGTTGTTAACAATAAGGTTATTTCCGCAAAACGGTTTGTATCTGTTTTAAAAAAGGTGAAAAAAGCATCGGATGAACTTAAAAAATCCAATATAATCCCTACTTTTTTTGAAGTCGTTACCGCTATGGCAATCGATTATTTCGCCGGCCAGCAAGTGGATGTTGTTATTTTAGAAACCGGAATGGGCGGATCTTTGGACGCTACAAATATCGTGAATTCCAATATCTCTATAATAACAAACGTTTCACTTGACCATTGCAGGTATCTTGGAAATACAGTAGAAAAAATAGCTGAAGATAAGGCAGGCATAATTAAAAGTAACCAGATTTTTTTTACCGGTTCAACTGATCCTGATATTTTATCTATTTTTAAAAAAATTTGTGAACACAGAAAAACCAAAATGATTGTATCTGATGAACAGAAAAATTTATCTGTTAGGAAAAAAACTGTCGGGTCAGTAGAATTTGATTATATTGACAATAATGTATGTTATAAAAATTTGCGTACTCGGCTGACAGCTCCGTACCAGCTTAAAAATACAGCTCTCGCTGTGTCGGCGGCGAGAATGATTTTGAACAAAAAATCTGTTGACTCGTCTAATGTGGAAAATTATATTCGCAACGGGTTACGAAATGTTTCTATCAAAGGCAGGTTTCAATGTATATGCGCAAAACCGCCGGTAATATTAGACGCGGCTCACAATATTGCCGGTTTTACCGTTCTTAAACAGGCGGTATCGGATTGTTTTCCAAATTATAAAGTTTGCCTTATGATAGGCATTTTAAAAGATAAAGATTACCAAAGCGTTTGTCGTGAAATAAGCTCGTTCGCTGATGAAATAGTTTGCGTAGAACCTGATTCGGCAAGGAAACTGCCTGCTTTTAAATTACGGCAATGTTTTAAAAACATTTGCGCGGAAAGTGTAAAAATAAGCGTCAGTTTAAATTCTATGCGGACTGTAAAAAAGTTTATAGAAAAAAATCACGCTATAAATGATAAAAAGGTTTTAATAGTTTGCGGATCGTTTTATCTGGTCGGAGATTTTTTAAGAAAAATGGGTCTGACAAGATTAAAAATAGCCGATAAGGAATCGGATTACAGATGATAACTTATCTAAAAAAAAATAAAACAGCCCTATTATTGTTAATATTTGTTGTAGCAGGCGTTTTTTTAAGGGCGGGTTATCTGTCTGAAATAAAAAGAATACCTTTTTTTGATAATCCTGTCGCGGATTCGAAAATATATTATCAGCGGGCAATGGATATCCGTGAGGGCAAAATTTTCCCTGAACAAATATCGTTCCACAGCAGTGCGCTATACCCGTATTATATTGCTTTGACATATTCTTTGACAAACAGTCTCGCCGGACCGAGGATCATTCAGATGGCGGCAGGTGTGCTGAACATAATAGTCGTTTTTTTTATTATGCGGATTTTGTTTGGCTCCGCACCCGGTTTGATTGCCGCTTTTTTTATGGGTGTGTATCCGGTATTCATCTATTTTGAAGGCGATCTTATGATGATTTCGCTCGTTCTTTTCACGATGAATTTATCGTGTCTGATGTTCGTATTATATCAGGCGCGCCGCAAAAAACGGTATTTGGCTATGGGCGGTTTTTTTATTGCGTTAACCGCTATGGGTAAACCCGATACGATTATGCTGGCTCCTTTTGCGGCAATGTTCGTTTTTTTTATAGAAAAAGGGATGAAACGCAAACTGACAAGGGTTGGGGTTTTAACATTTTGTGTTTGCGTAACGCTTGTTCCGCTTGTTATAACCAACTATTTAGTTGAGAAAAAGTTTGTGCTTCTTACAAGTAATGGCGGGGTAAACTTTTTTATCGGCAACCACGAAGGAGCTGACGGGCTTTTTCATCTGCCCGCGGGATCAGGATTATGGGACCACAGGTTGTATTTAAGTTCTAAAGAAACAGCCGAACGGGAGTTAGGCAAAAAACTCACATCGCCTGAGGTATCTGAATTTTGGTTTAAAAAATCAGTAAAATTTATCCTGTCGGATATGGCGGGATTTATAAAACTGTTTGCGAGAAAAATGGTTCTTATGATTAATAGGTTTGAGGTATCTAACCACCATAGTTTTTATTTTTTCAGGAAATTTTCTAATATTCTCAAATTTAATCCGCTTGGGTTAAGTTTTTTTATGTTTTTCGCGCCGATAGGATTAATCTTTTCGCTCAAAAAATGGCGGAATTTTATTATACTTTACGGGTATCTTGCGACTTTATTTTTTTTCACAACCTTATTTTTTGTAACCTCGCGATACAGGCTTCCTACGGTTACTTTTTATATTATGTTCGCATCGTTGGGGATATATAAACTTTTTGTTTACCTGCGGATGAAACAATTTAAAAAAATAGTTTTGCCGTCAGTTATATCTTTAATAATATTTATTATTTCATTGCCGAAAATATCCGATTTCAACAGTAACTTGAATCAAGATTACCATAATCTCGGCAACGTATATTTGTTATTAAAACAATACGGCAAGGCTATCCGCTGTTACGAGCGTGTAGAATGCAAAAACCCGAACGCTTTTTTTACTCATTTTAATAAAGGCAATGTGTATAGGGCGCAAAAACAGTATGAAACGGCTTTATCGGAATATTTTCAGGAGATTGAAAAAAATCCCCAGTTTGCCGGCTCGTATTTTAACGCGGGCTATACTTACCAAGATATGGGCAACCCAAAAAAAGCGGTTTTTTATCTTGAAAAAGCGCTTCAATTAGAACCTTCCGCGAAATGTTTTATTAATTTAGGATACCTTTATCACAAAGAAGGCGAAATAGAAAAAACAATATCTATTTTTAAAAAAGGGGTTTTAATATATCCAAATAACAAGCAGTTGTTAAACGGATTAAGAATATGTTATAATGATACCGGACAAACAAAAAAAGCCGAGAAAATATTGAAACGGATGATGGATATCGACCGCAAAAACAAATAAAAAAAATTTTTTTTCATAAATTTAAGGATATCATATGAGACCATTTCGGATTTTAATTTTAATATGTTTGATAAATACGTTGCCTCTTTATGCCGAGAAAATTATAGATTTAGATAATCAAGCTGCGCGCTCTGCGTCTTTAGAATCTGATCAGCCGGATAACGATACTATTATAGATGATTCTACAAAATATGAAGCGAAACAAAGGTTTACCCCGCCGGGTAAACCGTATTTAATAAAGAGAAAAATAGTTACCGATCCGGTTAAGCATTATCAGCAGGAAATACGAAACGATTTTGACATAAACTAATTTTTTTATAAAAAGATAAGAAAGGATATTTTATTTATGAGGGTATTATCAGGCGTACAGCCGTCAGGAAAAATACATCTTGGAAACTATTTCGGCGCGATGAAACATCATATCGAGTTACAGAAAAAAAACGAGGCATTATATTTTATAGCCGATTACCACGCGTTGACATCAATACAGGATAAAAATCAGCTTAAAAAAAATATTCTTGACGTGGCAATGGATTATCTCGCCCTTGGGCTTGATCCGAAAAAAACCATTTTTTTTAAACATTCAGATGTGCCTCAGGTTACAGAACTTGCGTGGATACTCACTACAATAACCCCTATGGGACTGCTGGAACGGTGCCATTCGTACAAAGATAAAATAGCCAACGCAATAAACCCTAACCACGGGATTTTCGCTTATCCTGTGCTTATGGCGGCTGATATTTTAATCTATAATTCCGAACTCGTGCCTGTGGGTAAAGACCAAAAACAGCATATAGAAGTAACCAGAGACATTGCCGTAAAATTTAATAATATTTACGAAGAAATTTTTACGGTTCCTAAAGAATATATTATGCAGCAGTACGCTGTTGTCCCCGGAATAGACGGGCAGAAAATGAGTAAATCTTACGGCAATACCATCGATATTTTCGCCGCCGAAAACGAAATCCGCAAAAAAGTAATGAGCATTGTTACCGACTGCGCTGCGCTTAACGAGCCTAAAGACCCGGATAAATGCAACCTGTTCGCTCTGTTCGCCCTGTTCGCGTCTGAAGATGAAAAAAACGAGGTCGCCCAAGGATATCGTAAGGGGGGATTAGGATATAAAGTCGTTAAAGATAAATTGTTCAATAATATTATAAATCATTTCAAGCCTTACCGTGAAAAACGCCTTTACTATGAAAATAATAAAAAGGAAGTCCTTGATATTTTGTTTGACGGTGCGGTTAAAGCGCAGGCAATCGCCCAAGAAACTATGGAAAAAGTAAGAGATGCCGTCGGCATTAAGCTGTAAAGATACAAAAAAAAGAATAAGGCGATGATTAAAGCAGGTGTGTCGGAAAAAATATATAAATGCTTGTAATCTTTGATAAAAGTTCAAGACCGGTATATAGTTTTGATCAATCAGCGAGCTTATTGATCAAAATACATAACCCCTTTTTCACTTGACTTGAAAGAAACACCTCAAAAAACAGACGAATACATAATGGATTACCGCCCGAAATATATAGTTATCCCTAAACGGCTTGAATAAAAAATCCCTTATTCGTTTGAAAAAATACTGCATATCTTTTATAATCTAAAAACAACTTATTACGATTTTTTTATATATAAAAATAAACAGTCTCTTTAAATTCGCAAGGAAGCTGAAAAATGAATTTTAAACCGAAAATAATCGCCATGGATTTAGAAGGGGTTCTTATTCCTGAAATATGGATCGCGGTATCGGAAAAAACCCGTATCGATAACCTGAAACTCACAACAAGGGATATTCCCGATTATGACGAACTTATGAGGGGCAGGTTAGATATTCTCAAGCAGCATAACCTGACTATTAAAGATATACAAAAAGTTATATCAACTTTAGACCCTATGCCCGGAGCAAGAAAATTTGTCGACTCAATACGCGAAAAAACCCAGCTTATTATTGTCTCGGATACCTTTTACGAATTCGCTCATCCTCTTATGGTGAAGTTAGGGCTGCCTGTACTTTTTTGCAATTCGCTGAAAATAGATTCAAACAATATGATTGCCGATTATAATCTGCGCCAGAAAAACGGCAAGAAAAAAGCGGTCAAAGCGTTTATGAAATGCGGGTTCAGCGTAATGGCGGTCGGAGATTCATACAACGATACCGCAATGCTCGCCGAAGCGGATGCGGGTATTCTGTTCAGGCCGCCGGAAAATATTATAGACCAATTTCCCCAGTATCCGGTTACGCAAGAATATGCTAAACTTAAACAGTATATAGAAAAATTTTTGGATACATAAAAAAATAAAATCAAAGAAAAAAAATTTCTCTATCCCGAGTCATTAGACTTTTTGAACTATGGATTCCGGTTTTTCGGGAATAACAGCTGGCTTTTTATCCATATAGGGGTTGTTGCAAAAGTATAGGGAAAATTTCTAAATTTCTGAAAAGTTGATTGATTTTTTAAAAATTATGTTTTT
>JAGGZS010000227.1 GCA_021161885.1 bacterium | reverse complement strand
ATAAGACATATTAACCTTAGGAAAACCATAAATCATATAAAACAATAAAAATAATAATAACGATAAGACTAAAATAACCTGTAACTTACCTGCCTCTTTAACACCTAAAATGTTTACTATAAGAAAAAAAACAGTCAAGCATATTGCTATAATATGAATAGGCAAAGGAATGATTCTAACCGTAAAAGCTGCCATACCAATTAGGGCGAATGAACTTTTTAAAGATAACGCCAGCCAGCTTAATAGACCGGCAACAGTACCTACGGCATTACCCATACTTCTGGTAACAAAAAAATAATCTCCTGCGGCTTTCGGCATCGCCGTAGATAACTCCGCTACGCTCAAAAGACCTGTCAAAGCCAGCAATCCGGCAAGGAAATAAGATACCACCACGGCAGGACCAGCCTTGGAATGAGCAATCCCGGGTAAAATAAAAAGACCGGAACTTATCATTGCCCCGGTAGCAATACAAAAAACGTCCAACAAACTTAATTGTTTACTTAATTTCATTATTAAGTCCTTATATAATCATTATCTGGATCCATAAACCCTTCAAGAACTTTTAACGAAAGATCAACTCTGCCGAAAGGAGCGTTTACCTGAATCCCGCAAATCCTGTCTTTGATAACTTCAATTGTTTCCCGAGCAACCATAACCCCTTCTATTTTGGCTTCTTCTTTATCCGTAACTTTACTCATTCTATCAAGTATATATTGAGGTATAGAAACCTCAGGTATCTCTGAATTTAAAAATTCCGCGTTGCGGTAACTCGCCAACGGCCATATTCCCGCTATAACAGGTATTTTTACATCTTTTATATCATCAAGAAATGATATTATTTTTTCAGAATCAAATACAGGCTGAGTGATGGCAAATTCCGCACCCGCCTCAACCTTTTGATGAAAACGTTCAAGCTCAAGTTCATAATTAGTAGCCACCGGATTAACGCCTACTCCCTGAAAAAAACTTGTTACATTTTTTATATCATTACCGGCAAGATCAATTCCATGATTAAGACGGTTGACTATTCTTGTCAATCCAACAGCATCCACATCAAAAACAGGTGTCGCGTCAGGATAATGCCCGAGCTTAGGAGGGTCTCCGGTTATAACCAGAATATTATTTACACCCGCCGCAGCCGCGCCAAGCAAATCAGACTGCATTCCTATTACGTTTCTATCGCGGCAACAATAATGCATTATGGTTTCCATACCTACTTCACGTTCAAGAATAACCGCTAACATTTGCGGGCTCATTCTCGCGCTGGCCCGAGGTCCGTCAGGTATATTCACCGCATCAACACCGTTTTGCTTCAACATTCTTGCGGATTCAATAACTTTCTGCGGATTACATCCTTTTGGCGGAGTTATTTCCACACTTGATACAAACGAGCCGCCGGTTAACCGTTTCGCAAAATGAGACCTTTCTCTAAGCGGAACCGGATGCAATCCCTCAAATTTAATCTTTCTGTCCAATACTTCAAAAGAGGATTTTTTACTACCGGTATCAACTCCCAATACCGTAACCGACTTAACAGCCGTTTTTAATTCCTTTATATGCTCAGGATGAATACCACAGCAACCGCCGACAATACGCACATTATTGAGCATATACCGTCTGGCGTAAGTGGTGAAATATTCGGGAGTAGCTAAATAAATAGTCCTGTTATCGATTATGCGCGGCACACCCGCGTTAGGCTGCACAGAAAAAACAACATCAGGAAAAATTTTAAGTCCCTCAACAACTTTCAACATATTATTAGGACCTAATGAACAATTAAAACCCACAACATCAATTTTTTTTCTTCTTCCAAGATCAACTAACTGATAAGGTGTAGCGCCGTAAATGGAAGTCCCTTCATCCGTAACAGTCATATGAGCTATAATCGGTTTTGAAGTTTTTTTCTGAATACAGCCGACAACAAGCTCAAGCTCATTCAAATCGCTAAATGTCTCTAACGTAAAAAGATCGACATCCGCTTCAAGCATAAAATCGATTTGTTCTAAAAAACAATGTTCAGCCTCAGCCTTAGATATTGGTCCAAGCGGATAAACAAGTTTGCCAAGAGGACCTATATCGCCGGCAACAAGCACATCATTTTTTTTCGCCGCATCTTTTGCTATTCTAACAGCAGATACAATAATATCTTTTAATTTATGCCCTATACCAGCCTTATCCAATTTAATTCTATTCGCGCCGAAAGTATTGGTTGTTATTATATCCGAACCCGCTTTTATATATTCTTCATGAATACCTTTTATCATATCCTGATTTATAATGTTTAATTCTTCATAACAAACATTCAGGAAAACACCTTTCTTGTACAGATAAGTACCCATAGCGCCGTCAAAAAGTATAATCCGGTCATGATCTTTCAGTAGTTCAGTAAACTTATCCATAAAAAAACCTTAAAATTACGGTTATAGAAAAAAGGTAAGAGGCTGAAAATTACTCAAACGCTATATCATCAATATAGACAACACCTTCCGCGTCGCCTTCAGGAAAACATTGAGCCTCAAAACAAATCGCTAACGAAGATAATTTACTTATATCGATTAAGAAATCAGAGAGTGGAATTTTCGCTTTCTGCCATTTATTTGTTATTTGTTCCTCGTCCAAATAAGAAATTACCTCATTAGATTTTATGGAATCTCCGGCTTTGTCCCAATGCTTATCGGCAAGACCGATGATAAAATTCTCATTACCGGTCTCACCTTTAACCCAAAAAGTCAGGTACTCATAATTCGAAGCATCAAAATATTTTGCACCAAGTTTGCTTATCGTTTTTATAGATGAGTAATAACCGCACCAGCCACCCTTACCATAAGGCCCCCCGTCCGACCTCCTGCTGAATTTAAGACGAAGCACGTTAGTCGGTTTGCCTTCACGTTCATCCTGAACTGTAGACAACATAACCCGCGCCGGAGGCATCATATAAACATTAGTTATGCCTTTTAATAAATTAAATTTCGATGCGCTCTCAAAATCATCAATAAGCACAGCTGTTTCTTTAAGCTTTTCTGCGGGCTCTAGATAAAGAGCTTCATCAAAAATACCTCGCATATGCCCTGTAGACGACTGTGCATTATCCTGAGCGGACAACGAAAAAATAGGCAAAATTAAAATTGTTAAATTAAAAATTCCAATTATTAAAAATTCACGCATATTTAAAAACTATTCAAACTGTAAATCGTCTATATAAACAGTACCTTTTCCGCCGCCTTCGGCAAAACATTCAGCTTCAAAACAAACGGCTATTGAAGCCAATTTTTTAGTATCAACCCAGAAATCTTCCAAAGGTATTTTTGCTTTTTGCCATTCAGTAGTAACCTTACCCGCTTCAAGATAAACACCTACTTTCTCCGATTTCATTGAATCCTCACGCTGGTCCCATGACTCATCAGCTACACCTATTTTAAAACTTTCACCGCCTTTTGCTCCCTTTACCTGAAAAGTCAGATAAGTATACGCTGAAGCATCAAAATATTTACGAGGACCCTGTTTGATTACAGAATAATAACCGCACCATCCGCCTTTGCCGTAGGGTCCGCCTTCCGCGGCTTTTTTATAACGAAGTTCAAGAGATTTTCCCGAATCTCCAAAAAACACATCTTTATTTCTGCGGGCAACAACACCTGAAGGCTGCTGCATATAAGTACTTGATCTGCCTCCGAACGTATTACCCTGTTTCTCAAAATTATCTATTACACGTACATTCGCTTCCTCAGCACCGCATTGAACGCCTACTGCCAAAAGCGACAAACCAACCAAGAAAAAACTTTTTGTTCCCATAATCATTCTCCTTTCTTTAATCAATAGATGCGTGTGCTAATATAACATTAAACACTTTACCAGTCAGGTTCTTCCTCTTCTTCTTGTTTTATTAAAAACTTTAAATCATCAATCCAAATAGTTCCTTTTTGCTTAGTATTAAAATTTATAACAAATGAACCCATTTCTGTCAAATCAAGTAATCCAAAATCTTCAAGCGGAATAACAACTTCCTGCCATTGAGTAGTTACGCCGTTAGGAAGATATTTATCTATACTTCCCGCTTTTAAAGAATCACCGATTATGACCCAGTTTCTATCTGCAAGCCCAATTTCAAACTCCTCACCGCCCTTTTTGCCTTTTACCATAAAAGATACTTTATCGAATTCCGATAAATCAAACCATTCTCCGTCTATCTGATTAAGCAAAGAATAATAACCGCTCCATCCCGTACCCTGTTTATTGTAATCCAAACGCATTGATTTTCCGGATTCGCCATAAAAAACATCCGCGTCTAATTCATTTTTACACAAAGAAGGCAATTTCTTATATGTACCGGTTTTTCGCCCTAACAGGTTTAAATAACTGTAATTAAAATCATCGAGGTACAAATATCCCTTTTCGTATACATCTTTCATCGGATGAACAAGGGGCTCTTTATAAAAACGAATATCATCCATCCAGAAAACACCATGGGATTGCTCATTAAAGTCGAAAACAATGCTCATAACTTTTGTTAAATCAGGTCCATAAAAAGCGCTCACAGGTATTTTAACCATTTGCCAGTCTCTTGTAACGCCGCCCGGTAAGAACCTGTTAATTGACCCTATAAAAACCGCGTCTTCACGCTTATTTGATATTGAATCATTCATTCCTATTTGAAACGACTCACCGCCTTCTTTACCCTTTATCATAAATGTTAAAGTAGAATATTTTGAAATATCCCCTAATATCATTATATATGCGCCGCAAAACGATTTTCCGACTACTTTTCTTCTATACATAACCTTAATAGATTCATAATCCTGCCATAATTCTTTATCCTGTACTTGGTCGCCCTGATTTATAAAAAAACTCATTGCAGTCATATGTGTTTCATTTTTGCCGGATAAATAAGCCGTACCCTCATTTGAGGATTCTGTTTTTTCCCTTCGTATCTTTTCTTCAGGAGGCAAATAATTTACCTTTGAATCAAGATAACACCCCATAACCGATGGGGGCAACGCGAAAAAACCTATTCTTCCCCTGTACGCGAACTGAGCTTCATGCTCAAACAAAACAGTGTCTTTAGGCATTAAAGGTATTTCGTATAAATTATCCCAGCCGTCATCACAATAGACTGAAGCAGAATAGATTATTAAGCCTATTACTAAAAACATATGTTTTCTAAACATGGTTACCTATTTCCTATTTTCTATTTTTTCTTGATTAATTTTATAATATTAAAAGTCGTAGGATCGCCCCATATCCTTTCTGAGGAACTTGACATAAGCAATTTTTGAGGTGCGTTAGGGTCATCGCAATCACTGCCGTCAATTGAAAAGCCCAACATCATTCCCTCTGAGAACAAAAACCTGCCATGTGTTTCATTGTAAACATCAATACCGTCAGCCAGCATATCACGACTGCATACAAGACTTTGCTTTTCAGGAGACGTTGCCGGAGATTTAATATTTATATTATTAAACAAACCCGCATCTATCCTTACCTCTATAATATACCCGTTTTTCGTTTTTAAAGCGGCAATCTCAACTTTATCAAGATACTCATCAGGATCATATTCAGGCACAAACATATATACTTCCGGTTCAACATTATTAAAATTACCCGGGCTGAATCCAAACTGAAAATCGTCTTTACTGTTCATCGCTTCGTTATAATCGCCTAACAAGTCTACATCCAGCCAGAACTCCACATGGTCGCCTTCCCACATATCCGTTTTAGTTTTATTCTGCACAAGTTTATTATCAATTATCTTAAAAGCAAAATATATATTGTAAATATCCCACATTGAATAGGCATTCACGCTGTAATCCTCTTTGCCGCCCCATGCTCCGCGACCATATACGACCTGCATCTTATGATCCAAGATAGTAGGGTCATCCAATATCCAATCATCAAGATTACCGTCGATTTCTACCGCTCCGCCCTGATAATTAGATATAAAATGATACAATTCATCGGGTTTTTGGCGGATTTTTGAAGGTGTGTTGCGTCCGCGCTGAAGAAGCGCATAGGAATAATAACAATGAATTGCTAATCCGCCGTATCCGGGATCATTATCAAATTCAGTTTCCACAGTTGTAAGCACCTGTTCCATTTCTTCCCATCCTTCTTCATAAAAAGTCAACGATCTTCTGCCCTGTTTCATACTGACAAGGTCTTGTGTTTCCGCGCCTAAATATATTTTTTTACCTATTCGACCCGCAAGCGCGATATGGTCTCTGGAACAATCTATAACTTTACGGGGAGAATCATGGTAAGCCATTAAAGCGGAATAATCAAGATAGGTCAAAAGCTGTTCTTCAAAATCACCTTCTTGAGAATAGAAAATAGGTATAGCCCCGCCAATCTCAAAATCCATATCACCATAACTGTCTATTAATTCACGAAGACTTTTAAGCAGGTCTATATACTCTACTTTCACTTCATCTTTTCTTGTTTCCCATTCACCGGTTAAGTAGGGTTCAACATCAAAAGAGCAACCATCCACCCGCAATTCCGGCGGCCGTTTTTTATTATAATCAAGAAAAGCTTTCAGCCAATTATAAGCAAAATGATGATTCTCTTTTAAAGCCCAAGTGGGATTACCTGTCAAAATCTCTATTTTTATGCCCAGCTTATGAGCCGCTTTTAAAAACTCTTCAAGCTGTTTAGTATATTGCGGATCATCATCTTGATTAAAATCACCAAAATACACATAACATGTCCTGATCGCTGTCCTTAGGCATAACTCAAATAAATCATTACGGGCACGCAAATTCACGACCGGATCAATTTTCCATACCCACATAGTTCTCGGATGACGCGGATTAAGTTCAGCTCGAGGAGCGTTATACTCTTGCATTTTTTCAACTTCAGGATCATTTTCAAGCATAATATCATCAATATATATGACTGAACTGCCTTCAGGATTCTCATAACGAAACCAAAAAACCAATGAACCTAACGAAGATATATTTATATCCGCTCCTACACGTGATAAAGGTATTTTTACTTTCTGCCATTGGGTTGTTATACCCTTTTTAAGGAAAAAAGTTACGGCTCCCACATATTTCGCGTCAATTTCAAGTTCCTGCATCAAACTGTCCGCAAGCCCGACATCAAAACGTTCTCCGCCCTTTGCTCCTTTAACCCAAAAAGTCAAAGCATTATAATTGGAGGCATCAAGACCATCTAAAAGCGTATACCAGCCGCACCACCCTCCAAGATTTTCCCACTCCATCTTAAGGGCTTTACCGCGTTTACCTCGTTTTATCTCACTTGTTTTTGTAATAATGCTCCACGACGGCCGTTTCGCCCAAGTTCCCTGAAAAGCACCTATACTGGTAAGCCGTTCCGAAAACAATCCTTCGGTTGACCCTTTGTTAAAATCATCTACGAGTACCGGAGGTATGCTTATTTTATGTTTTTTGGCTTTTTCGCTTTTTAGATTTGAATTTTCAGCTGTTTTTACGTCTTTTAGCCTATGTTCAATGTCTTGCGCATATAAATATGCGCCAATAAATTGATATAAAAACAATATTAAAGAAACAAAAACAATTTTTTTAATTTTATAATTCATAATGTCCAAACCAAAATATAAGATGATTTTACGTTCATTATACTATATGCTTAGGACGAAAGAAACCAAAATATATTCAACACATAAAAATTATTTACCCATAAGAACAGATACTTTATGCACTTTTCCGTCGCCATGAGCTTTGATAAGGTTTCCCTCTATTTTCTTGCCGTCAACAACCACCTCTTTAACACCCTTATTCAAACCTTCAGGATTTTTTATTTCTATTTCATAAACAGCTCCTCTGAAAGGTCTTTTTATGGAGCACTCTTTCCAGTCTTTTGGTAAACAAGGATCAATACGAAGCCCCTCAAAATCACGGCGAGCGCCTAAAATCCATTCCGTAGCGGCTATGAACATCCACGGAGTAGTGCCTGTATTCCAGTTAAATGTGCCTTCACCATAATTATGTTTATTACTCGGACCGACAACATATTCCGCCCAGACAAACGGTTCGCCTTTATATTTTTCATGATCCTGTTTCGCTTCGGACATCGGACACAAACGAGCAAATGTCTCTATTGCCTCGTCGCCCCTGCCTATTGTGCAGTCTGCCACGATCTTAAACGCGCAAGCATGAGAAAATACCGCAGCGTTCTCTTTTGTCCCCGGAGCAAAAGCGGTTACACGACCGATTTGTTCATCAAATTCAGTGTAAGCCGGAGCAAACAAAACAGGTCCGTAAGGAGTATCGAGATAATTATCTATTTTATCAAGAATACTCTCCATTTTATCTTGCGGCGCAACACCGCTTAACAATGCCCAAGTCTGGCTGTTTAGAGGAACTTTACCCTCTTTATTCTCTTTGGAACCCATTTTTTTGCCATAATCATTAAATGCCGCAAGATACCATTGCCCATCCCATCCTTCTTTATTAATGATTTTGTAAAGGGTATCGTATTTTTCTTTCATTTCCCCGGCTACATCTGTATCGCCAAGAAACCACGCAAGCTCTTGCATTTGTTTACACGCGCGCGCCAAAGCCATACCCAGCCATACACTTTCACCTTTTAATTTTATGCCCACATGATCATACGCGTCGTTCCAGTCGGCTTTTCTAAGTAACGGCAATCCGTGCTCACCGCGCTCTTTATAAAGGAAACGAACCGCTCTTAATATATGTTCATAAACAGTTGCCTCACCACCGTTATGAAACTTAAAAACCTTTTTCAGAAAATCCACATTCCCTGTTTCTTTAACATAAGATATGACCGTATAAGGAAGCCAAACGGCAACGTCGGATTTCATTGTCAATCCGTCTTCGTCTTTATCCCATGAACCTTCAATATCGGAAAACCCTGAAACTGCATGACCGCTGTTATACTGCCAGTAAAGAATCTTTTCTAATTTTTCCATCGCAAGATCCATCTGAACCGATAACAATCCTTCTATATCCTGAGCGGTATCGCGATACCCAAGTCCGCCCTCTCCGCCGTGGTACTGGGATGTGCCTCTCCAGCATGTTATGGCGTAAAGCTGATATTTGCCCCATATGTTAGTCATTAAATCAAAATCTTTATTCGGAGTTTTAACCGTAATTCTTTCTATAGCTTCAGAAAAATATTTCTTGACTCTTTCAAGCTCTGCTTTAGCTAATTTAACAGCGGTAAACTTCTCTTTCAACTCTTTCGCCGCTTTTCTATCAGGGGTATACCCGAGCGAAACAACAAATTCTATTTCCTCACCCGCTTTCAAAATAATATTTTTCTGGAATACACCGACCATATCTTCGCCTTCAACATCGGTATCAGACAATTTGCCTTCAGCAACCATTACCGGAGACTGTACGCTGGAATACCTGCCGAAAAATTTTTCTTTATTGGTTTCATAACCATTCATTTCGCCTTCCATAGCGAAAAAAGTTACTCCTACACCTTGCTGTTTATAATGAAACCTTTTTTTACGGGCAATTAGAGCCCCTGCATTTTTGTCATATTCAGCTTGACTGTATAAACTTATAATATTTCTATAGACTGTTTCCAATTCAATGTCGCCCGACACTATTTCAACAAATGGAAACAGGGAAATGTCTCGAGCTTCATTACTAATATTTTTTATTTTAATAATCTGGATTTCAATAGGGTCTTCTTGCGCTACAAAGTATGTAATATCAGAAGCGATTCCTTTGTTTTCCGAAGACAAAACAGAATATCCAAGACCATGGACACATTTATATTTTTCAAAAGGTTTGCATATTGGCTGCCAGTTTGCCGACCAGACATCAGCGGTTTTGTTATCACGCATATAAAGATAACGCCCCGGCCTGTCAGTATGTACATGATCGTAACGAAGGATGCGATAAGTTTTCGGGTCTTTAAAATAACTGAACCCTCCGCCAGTATGAGATACAAGCGCATGATATGCCCTGTTAAACAAATAGTTAAACCATGGGCGAGGCGTATTCGGGTCTGTAATTATATACTCTCGCCCATTGTCGCTAAAATGACCGTACTGTTTCATAATTTCCTCCTTCTCATACTAATTTTTTCTTTTTTTTTATCAATTATCTGCAATTTTGATATTTATCAGCGCAAAAAATCATAAGACTGCTTCAATGTTTTCCACACAAGTTCAGGATTGTCCGATTTCAAAGAAGACATCCCCTTAGCTCCCAAATAACACCAAGCGGCAATATCTTCTATCCCTTCTTCAGAGGCTATTTTTACTGCTTCTTTTATATCGTTTTCCCAACCTTCGGGAATAGAAAAATTTTGAATCCATATATGCCCCCTAAGGGAATATGTATCCGCCGCCGATTTGACTTTAGCACAAAACGGCCTCATATAATTATCAAGATTAAAATCAGGATCATTTTTTTTCCGGTTTATCCAGTACGGATCGGTTCCAAAACCAGACAAATATTTTATAGACGCTATTTTTTCCCATAATCCGCTCTCTCGAATTTGAATGTTCGGAAGCATACAAACAGTATTTTCAATCCCTTTTTTTGATACATAAGCACACATTTGAGTTAAAAAATTTATCAGAGACTTTCGTTTAAATTCCAGTACCGCGCCGGTCTCTTGTTCAGGCATCTTTTCTCCAACCTCATCAAAAAACAGCTTTTTGCAGACTTCGCATCTGCATCCCCAAGTATCTGCAGGTTCAGGGATGCCAAACCATCCCGGCACATAAAAATGAGGTTCATCCCAAAAAATAGTGTCCGCTCCAACCTCATAAACCGCGTCAACCCATTTTTTCATAAATTCAATTAATTTCGGGTTATTTAAGCAAGCATGCGCAACATTGCTTCCATCGCTTGTTATCTGCCTTACGTCAAGATTTCTTGCGATAAACAAAGAATACGTTTCCCCGCCAAAAATTCCGGCGACTCCCCACGGATCAATATGCGCTTTTAAACCGGCTTCTTTTGTCGCCTTAACAATTTGAGCCACATTTTCAAAATTAAAATTCATATCAGCTTCAGAAAAAGTATGGACAATATACGTACAGCCAGCCTCTTTTATCTTCTGCAAATCCCATAAAAAATGATCTATCAATCTGCTGTCAAAATAACTTATGCCAAATTCCATAACGCACCTTCAACACACTTTTTTTATAGGCACAAAACACACTCTAACCCTAAAACAGCTTCAGGATTAACACGTAGTGTTACAGCCAATGAAAAATCAATAAAAAAAACAATAAAAAAGTTAATATCTTACAAAAACAAAAAAAAGTCAATGAAAATTAAATTTGACCTACTGATACTTCTTTTTTATATCTTTTTTTATTGACAAATCCGCTCATATTTTATGAAATGCTAATTTAATTATTTTTTAATAAAAGGTCTCTTAAAATTTATTTTATAATTTCACCAGCAATTATTT
>JAGGZS010000104.1 GCA_021161885.1 bacterium | reverse complement strand
CTTTTTATGACACACCTTATTCATCAAGAATTTTTTTAATTATGTCAACTTCAACCTTAAGTTTTTCTGCAAGGATATCGGCATCACTGAACAATAATGCCTCAAATTCATGCATAGAAATATATGGTATAAAACGTTTTTCAGCATTGCAATCTGGAAATAAGTTTATTATCTCAGTCAAAGTAGCTTTTTCCAAAAAATTTGCTTTTTCGGTAGCGGAAAAAGTAGTCCCCTTTTGAATTCTCTGTTTAAGTTTCTGTAAACCCGGCCAATTTTTATTGATACCAAAATAATCAAACATTGTAGATACATAATTGTTAGAGCGATATTTTAAGGAATTACGTATATTAATCTTTGCTCTATCAAAACGCACATCACCGCCTTTATGACCTGTTTTGCCAATAAGAATAGGATAACAAAAGATGCCCTTTGCTGCCATATCAGGTGCAAAAATATCACGCACAAACGTTTGCTCTGTTTGCCCCTCTATAATGATATAGATTTTAATATTACTCATGAGAAGGACCTCCGGAAATAACATTCTTACACCAAAGGTTACCGAGAGAATAATCTTCTAACCAAACAGACAATTCATCGGTATTCAAATGTTGAAATGTAGATGCTCCATCCTTTCTATTTACGACTATAACGTCGTTTGGCTCAAAACAATCAACGAGTGCCGGCGATTGTGTTGAAACAATAACCTGCATCCTTTTTGATGCCGCATGCAAAAGCTCGGCAAGAATTTCTATTGCATAGGGATGCAGCCCTAATTCAGGTTCATCTATAATAATTGTTGAGGGCGGTTCAGGTTGTAATAAAGCGGTTGTAAGACAAATAAAACGAATAGCGCCATCAGATAATTGATTTGGCCGCATAGGATAATCTTTCAGACCTTTTTGTCGCCAACATAACCGTAATGTTTCCGAATTTCCATTTTCCGACTTTAATATAAAATCATCGAAAAAGGGGATTACCAATCTGACAGTCTCGATAATTTCCTGATATGCGTCACGATAATTATCTCGCAACTTAAGTAAAAAGGGAGCGATATTAGAAGCGTCTGTCTCTAATTTCTCGTTGTTACCCATATCATGATATCGTCTCATTCCCGCCTCTTTGCTGGTGTCGTGAAAATGATAAATTTGCCATGAACAAATAGCATTATATGTATACCATGAAACACCATGCTCAGAATATGCTCCTGAAGAATCTTTATCTTCTAATAATCGTGCATCAAAATTACCGCTTCCTAAATTACGAATTGATTTGAATCTAAAATAATGTACTTGCTCATTATTGATCAAGAAAAAACTCTCTTCAGTTGGAGCCAATTCAAAATTATATCCATTATCACCAAAATTCATATTAATAGTAATTTTCTTAGTCTCTTTAGGTCCTCCAAAAAGATATACATCGGCATTGCCCGCAATAAATTCTTTAAGACCGGAAAGTTTCATCATAGCCGATATCATACGGAAAAAATCTATAAAATTGCTTTTTCCAGCACCATTACCGCCTATTAAAATATTCAAATTTTTTAATTCAAAATTTTCAAGAGATTTAATTGATTTAAAACCTTTTATCGTTAACTTATCTAACGAGCACTCCATTATATCTCCTCCAAGTCCAATATATTTTTTTAAAAATCGCTTAATTTATTTGATGTATCAAGTAAAAATATTATTTCATGATGCAAAAAATTATTCCAGCCTATTTTCAACAGCTTCTTTGATTTCAAGCAGTATTTTTCCGTTGAATTTGTTGTAATCAACATCTTTGTTGAGCAAGTAAAGCATAGACGGGACAATGTCGAACGTGTGCATATAAGGCAAAACACCCTGATTAATGTCTGAATATAAATATATATCAAACCAGCAAAAAAATTATTTTAAAATACCTTTCTGTGAAAGCAAAACAGCTATTGGTCTTGTCTGGTTAAAATGAGACATTACAATCATCAAAACAGCCATTAAAGGAACTCCGAGGAACATACCTGTAATTCCCCATATAGTTCCCCATACAGTTAAAGACAGGATAATTACCAATGGACTCAAATTTAATGTGCTGCCCATTAACTTAGGTTCAATAATGCTGCCGATTACAAACTGAACAGAAATAATCCCGCCGGTTACTATAGCGAACGCTGTAAACGCCTCAAACTGTATAAGAGCAAGAATAGACGGAAAAATTGTGGCTAAAATAGAGCCTATTGTGGGGATAAAATTAAAAATGAAAATCAAAAATGTCCAGAAAACCGCGAAATCAACTTTCATAAAAGCCATTATTAAATAACTTAAAAAAGCCGTGGAAAAACTTAATAAAGTTTTGATAGTTATATACTGCCTTATGTCCTTGTCTATTCGATTGATTATTTTTCTGACAAAAGTTTCCCGATCGGAATTCAGGCATAAAGCGGTAATTTTTTTATTAAAACTTTTTTGTTCCAATAAAATAAATAACACATACAAAAATATAATGCCTATATTGCCTGCTATACTCGTTAACGCAGTCGCTATTGAAGTAATTATTTTTCCGAAATTAATCTTGTTTATAATTTCGCTTACGCTTGGTACTTCTTTAAGTCCAATGATATCAACACCTCTGTTTATTATCTTTACAAGTTTAGCCTGATATACCGGAGCGGCGTCAATAACCTGATTAATATTAGAAATAATAATATTAAACGAAACCGCGATCAATGAAAAAATCGTTACCAAAGCAAAAACAAGACAGATAATATCAGGCAGTTTTTTACCCCGTATAGATATTTTTTTGAAACTTACAGCAAGCGCGTGAATAAAATACCAAACGAATAACGCTGCTACAAACGGAATAATCAACGGACGGGCTATAATCAGAATATATACAGACACACAAATCACCAAAAACAACAAATATGACCTTAATGAT
>JAGGZS010000100.1 GCA_021161885.1 bacterium | reverse complement strand
TACTATTATGATAAAGAGACGGAACAAGTCCGAGAGGATATGGATTCTATAAGAGGCATACGTCCTTTTTCCTTATTTTAAGCCTTTTCTATTAAAAGGTGAGTTGTGTGTAATCTATTCAATCTATTTATTAATCCATTTAAGAATAAAGAATATTTTTCTATTGCAAACGTAATATATTTTTTGTTTGTGTTTTTCTTTTTTACGTTTGTTTTTTTTGGCACTGTCCGGGCTGATGAAATTAAAAATTTGTTATCGCTGTCTGAAAACGCTTACCTTGACGGATTTTATGATATCGCGGAAAATCAGCTTGTAACTTTTTGCGATGATTATCCACAGTCGGAATTTTATGATTATGCCGTTCTGCTTCTTGCTAAATCCCGTTTTTCCCAAAATAAATTGAAACTCGCTAAAGAAAATTTTAAGTCAATAAAAGATAACAAGGTTTACGCTGAAGAAATCTTTTATTATCTTATCCAAATTAGTTACAAACAAAAAAAATATGATGAATGTATACAAGGATATAAGAAATTTACAGAAAAATATCCTGACAGCGGTTTTACGGCATATGTTTTGTCAATGGGCGGGGCGAGCTGTTTTTTTCAGAAAGATTTTGCCGCAGCGGTTAATGTATTTAAAAAAATTATTATTGGCTGCAAGGACCGTAAACTTGTGGAAAACGCAAAGATAATGTATGCGAAAACATTATATGAGTTGTCAAAGTATGGCGAATCTTATGATGCGGCAGAAAAATTTTTGGTCGATTATCCTGAATCCGAGTTTAAACCGGACGCGTTTTTCTTACTTGCCGAGAATATGTTTAAGAGCGGGAAATATAAAATCGCTTTAGACAATTACAAGAACGCTGTATCCGCTGGAAATAATCGAGATTGGCTTGAAACCGCATATTTTAAAATGGGAGAATGTTATTTAAAAATAGGCGGTTATGATCAAGCGTTATCGGTTTTTAAGAAAATGTTGAAAATGTTTAAAGATGAATCCGTAACAAACAGCGTTTTGCTTAAGATAGCTGATTGTTATTATATGAAAAAGGATTATTCATTGTGCCTTGGTATTGTATCGGGTTTAATTGACGCTAAATTGTCTGATGAAGAAACGGCTTTAACATGGTTTTTTTACGCTAAATCTCTTCTTGAACTGAAAAAAGTTGATTCTGCAAAAACAGCGTTTATGAAATTATTAGAGTATAATACAGAACCGGATTTATTGCCTGAAATATATTTTGGTCTTGGCAATTGTTATTTTATGCAGAAAAAATACGATGAAGCCGTACTTTATTTCCAGCAAACTTTTTTGAAAACCAATGACAGTGAACTTAAAGAAAAAGCGGTTATTGCTGTTGGTGATTCGTATTTTGCCGCTGGACGTTTTAAAGAAGCGTTAGACCAATACAAAAAGTTTATGGATGGTTATAAAAATTCTAATTTTATGGACAGGACATTATTTAAAACTGGAACCGCATTTTTTTCTCTGCAAAACTATGAAGAAGCTATTGGCTATTTTTCCCGTTTAGCTGAACAATATCCTGACAGCAAATATAATCATGACGCTCAATATAATATTGGCTGGATTTATTTTTCACAAGGAATGTTTAAAAAATCCGGTTTACAATTTGAAAAATTTTTAAAACAATTTCCCGACAGTTTAAAGACCGATTATGTGTTACTGTATTTAGGTTTGTCCCTATATAATACGAAACAATATGAACAGGCAATAGCTGTGTATGATCGTATTATTAATGAATTTCCAGAGTCTGATTTGCTTGACAGAAGTGAGTTTGAAAAGGGATGGTGTTACTATCAGCTTGGCGAGGAAAAAGCTACCCTTAAACAGTTTACAGGTATTTTAGAAAAATATCCTAATTCGATTTTAGCGCCTGAAATTTTGTTTTGGATAGGGGAATATTATTATAATAAAACTGAATTTGAAAAATCGTATCCTTTTTTTATGAAAATTGTTGAAAAATATCCGCAATCAAAGTTAAAGCCGAACGCTTTGTTTTGGTCGGGTAGAACCTTGTTTCTCGCTAATAAATTTCTTGAAGCGGAAAAACAGATTACAGAGTTTATAAAAAATTATAAACATGACGATTTGATCGTAGACGCTTTACTTGTCAGAGCGGATATATATCTGTCGTTAAAACGTTACCAACAAGTTTTAAATGAGATTAACACGATAAAAAAAGAGTATCCAGATACTTATTTGATTGAAGAAGTTTGTTTGCTCGAAGGCATCGTTTTTTATGAAATGAAACAATACAGCAACGCGATTGAAGCATATTCTAACGTTACGAAATCTTTTGATAACGAAATGGCGGCTCACGCTTGGTATTTTATAGGAAAATCATATATACAGACAGGAAACGAGATAAAAGCCATAGAGGCTTTTTTAAGAATAGTTTATAAATATCCTGAACAGCGATTTTGGTTTTATCAGGCGTGTTTTGACGCCGCGGTTTATTATGATCAGAGAAAAAAATGGCGAAAAGCAAAAAAATTGTACACAAAAATGCTTACCGCTTATAAGGACAGAACCGTTTTGCCCGGCCTGCTCGCTGATGCTGAAGGCAGATTGAACAGGATAAAAGATAAACAACTTATCCCATTTGAATAAGGAGATATTAAAAGTTATGCTGGATATTTTAATTAAAGGCGGTCCCATAATGTATCTAATATTATTGTGCTCAATCATTGCGGTGGCTGTGTTTTTAGAGCGGTTAATCCATTTTCATAAAGCAAGTATTGATACGGGCAAGTTTATGAGCGGATTAAGGAATATTTTAAGGAACCGCAATTATACTGAAGCAATTACAATTTGCGACGAGACTCCAGGACCTATGGCTTATACATTGAAAGTAGGCATCATGGCTCATTCGAAACCGCGGGAAGAAATAAAAGAGGCTATGCAAGACGCAAGTTTATACGAGATACCTCGTCTTGAACGTAAACTCGTTATTCTCGGCACTATAGCCCATTTAACACCACTGCTCGGGTTGCTTGGCACTGTCTCCGGTATGATTAACGCTTTTAAAGCTATTGTTAATAATCCCGGTCCTGTTAATCCCACATTACTTGCGCAGGGAATATGGGAAGCGCTTATAACCACAGCCGCCGGATTAGTTGTGGCAATACCAACTTTTGTAGCTTATAATTATCTTATAAGCAGAGTGAACTCAATTGTGGTCGAAATGGAAAAAGCCTCGACTGAAGTCGCTAATCTGCTGCACGATAACAGGGAAGAATATGAAATTTAAGCGCACTTATCAAATAGAAAAGGAAGCATTGAACTTAACCCCTCTTGTTGATGTCATTTTTTTGCTTCTGATCTTTTTTATGCTTTCCTCAAGTTTTATGCTGCAGCCCGGAATAAAAGTGAATATTCCTTTGGCAAAAAAATCTAGCCGGTTCAAGGAAGAAAATATGATTGTTACTATGACTCAGGAAAACCAGATTTTTTTTAACGATGAAAGAACTACCCTTGAGGGATTAAAAAGAAGGATGCGCCGCGCTGTGAGAAAAAATCCGCAAGGCACTTTAATCATTAAAGCGGATAAAAATGTCCGCCACGGTAATGTGGTTCACGTTATGAGCTTAGCTAAACAAACCGGTATCGTTTCCATAGCTATTGCGACAAAATCTAAGGATGATTTGGTAAAATGAACTATATGTTTATAGTCGCTTTAATATTATCTCTTGTATGGCATTCGTTTGCGTTTGTATTGTTTAAACTTGCCGAGCCTTATAACGTTAAACCCGAAATTACCGAGATATTTAAAGTTGACCTGATCTTATCAGATGAATTAGCCGATGCAACATTAGATCGGTTACGGAAAATTGATTTATTAGACACTTCACGGTTCTCTTTGCCAAGCGAAAGCGGACAGATAATGCCCTCGCCTGAAATTGACGTGGATTTACAAAAAAAAATGAGTTACCTCAAAACACAACCTATATATGAAAGAAACCTTATAAAACATAGGCCTGTTCTATATAGAAAAATTAGAGAAACAGAATCTTTAGCGGATTTAAACAGAAATATCATTGATTATAATTACCAGATAAAAAAAACGGTTAATAAT
>JAGGZS010000092.1 GCA_021161885.1 bacterium | reverse complement strand
CATTATAACAAATTTAACACTCTTTTTTATATGATTTTATTTCGCAACACTCCCCTTCTTATGAACAATATCAGCCTATTGCAAACGCTACCCAATTTAATTTTTCCTACAGGCTGAAATAATAATTTTTTATGCGGATGTATCCAAAGCGCGCTGGCTGTCAAGCGCCTTATTTAGATTAGGACTGATTGGACGGGCAGGTATATCAACTTCCAAGTAAGAAGCAATATCGCGCATATCAAGATTCGCTTTTTCAAGATCAATACGGATATCCTTCAATTTAACCGGTGTATCATAAGAAACATTTTTATCAGAAAATATTTGGGTTAAAACATAAAGTTTTATCTGCATATTTACCAGATCGTGAACTATTCTTTTGTCTTTAACCGATAAATCCGCGTAAAGAATATTCATAAAAAATGTTACAAAATTACTATCCGTTAAAATATCATCGGTTTTGAATTTATACAAATTTTTTATTGTCTTACTGGTTTTAAGATATTTTTTCCGGTTATCATTTAATCTGCCGTCTATGCGGGCTCGATCTATTTCATCTATAAAATTGCCGTAACTTATTTTTTCCATTCCTAAAGCTGTGTAAAAAGAATAAAGGTCCTGTAATAAATAGATATAGGCGTCAAACCCCCGCCGCCGATACTCATCATTTATAGTAACATCGCTACGCACCCCCGCAATGTTTAAACCGGCAGGCAACGACTGTGTGCCGATAGAACGCAATATATCTATAAGAAAAATACCGGAAGGCTGTGTGGACACATCCGCGTTTTCAGACGGTTCAACAGATTTTATCTCTCTAATCGCGGCTCCCCGGGAATCTGCAAAATCGGCAAGAAATCCAGCATCGTATGATAACACGGTTATCCTTGAAGATATATTTTCTATATTCATTCCGAACCGTGAGATCAAAACGGACTGCAGTTTTTTTTCTTTTACTTTTTCAATAATAAAATTCTCAATATACTCGTTAATCTGGGTTTGCGAAGGTGTTTCTATAGCGTCTTGTTTCAATTGAAAAACAGCACGTTTCCTAAGATAATCCGCTTGAAAACTATTCTTTACAGCGCGATATAATTCATTGTCCTGCCGATCTGTCGAGTCAAACGGAAATGCAAGAACCTGATCAAAAACATCTGACGCGTCACCTCTTGTGTATAAAAACCGATCAATTTTCTGTTTCGCGGTTATAATTCCGTTTGAGACAGAATCGACCGCCACAACAATAACTCTGCGTCCTTGTGTTTTTTTGTGTTCCTTTTTGAACTGCTTGATTACCTGCCCTAAAGCAATATTAAACGTATTTGCGCGAGCAGTCAAAAAAGAGGTGTCCACCAGCACAATATCAGGTTTTCTGCTGAAATAAGATACCGTATCTGCAAGTATAGATTTCATATCAGCCAATGTACGCGATAAAAACACACCCTGTTCAGCAAAGGGTAAAGCAAGAAGATTTAAAAAATACTCCGCCGGACTATCAAAAACGCCTATTACCTTTTCCATATCCTTTAATCCATACCCTAAAACCGATGTTAATTCCAAAGATTTAATATGTTCATCATTACTTAAATTCTCGCTGTTTCTTATTTTTCGGCGCAATTCGTCCCATATTTTTATTATATTTTTAGAAAATTCATTTAAAATTTCCGATCTAAACGAATCGCTTGAGCCTGCATAAAACGAAGCCAAATCTTCCCTGCCAATATTATTTAGCAAATTAACGATAAATGTTGTGTATTGAGGTTTATTTAAACTTATAATTGAACTGTCAACAGGTTTGTTTTCTCTTGCATTAACCCTTTTTGCGTAAACAAATTCAAAAGATGTGCCGTTAAACGAAGATATTGGCTTGAATATATTTTGCTCGGAACTTTCAGTTAATATAACAAATTTCTCGGTTTTAGGTAATGAAGCAATATTGCCCATAAGCCTTATCAATGGATCCGAGCCGTCAGGAAATTTTTCAGACGAGATTATATCCATAAGGTCGGCAAGATTAACAAGGCTGACTTTATCGCCTGATACATTCAGCACAGAAAAAACACGGGCTACCTCAGTGTTTAACCAATCAGATGAAACAGCGAACAACCTGCCTTGCCTGACATACTGCCTTAACGCTTGATATTTTTCTTCATCCGATATCCATGTTATTTTAGAAGATACTCTATCATCCGCCTCACCCATTGATTTTAACATAAACAAAGATTGAAACGCATCTTTTTTAACTTGCAGTTTCCAAAAATCTTCAAGATTTTTACGTTTGTTTTCAGGAAAAAAAGGTTTCACCTTATCTATCAGCTTTTTTAAATAATCATTCTGAAAAGGAATTCCAGCAAAAAAATTATATATTTCATCAATAGAAGCGTTCTCAGATATTTCCACAGTATGCCCGCCGGTTATTTGCGTAATTGCCCTGTAATAACGTGTTGCGCCTCTTTTAACAGTTTCAATAGGTTTGGCGGATAACATAGAAATATACTCAACACGGGTCGCGGCGATATCTATAAGAACATTTCTAAGCGGTACAAAATAACCCGATATCCATGGATTTGAATCGATTATTATACTTTTTTCAGGGTTAACAGCCGTTATATAAGACAAATTAACTCCGGTTGCGTAAACCCCAATAAAATCTTTTGATAAATTTTCTTTAGATAAAATAGGTATGGGAACTTCCCAGCCTGCCTTATAGGTTACCAAAGTCAAATCCCGATTTATTGTTTCCTTTAAACGGCTGTCTGCCTCGGGAATTGAAAAACGGTCGTAAAAATCATAATAGTTGTTTAAATTATTTATTATGCGCCGAGCGGTTTGCGGGTCTATTTTATTTGTTGCCAGCATAGTTATTAGATGATCAAGTTTAAGCAGTATATCATTGGTTGTCTCAACCCCTTTCGCGTCGGTTTGAATAACATTGGGCATTATTTCCTCGCCGGGCAGCAATGTGCCCACATGAAAATGCGTGCTGTCAGGCGATCCGTCCGATAGGGGTGCGTCATTGCCCTGATAAGTGTCGCCGAAAAATAAAACATTTTCCGGTGTAACCTGTACCCTGTTATTTAAAAAATCCCTTACCGCATCGGATTTATCGTTAAGAGTAATATCTATGCTGTACCGCCCCGCGACTGCAATTTTGAGTTCAGAATATTTTTTATGTACATACTTTTTCATAAGCTGAAATAACGTTTCACGTTCAAGATTGGTTGAATTGGGCAACCTAAAAGTTATCTGATCGTCTCCAAAGCGAGTTTCATAATCTCCAATTCCTAAACTTTCCGCGATACTGCGCAGTTTATTTGTAAACGATTCCATATCTTTTTCAGGTACAACATCAGTCAACCTTTGTTCATAATAATCAATTCTTTCGCCGTTTTTGTCAAACCCTACCCCTGCCGACCCGTTATTGGGATATAAATGCACAAATCGACGTTCTCTAATCTCAAACAGACCAAGAAACCTACGCTCTATTTCCTCATACGGCTGGCCGGATACGACAACAACGTGAATACCTTTATCAATAAAACTTTTTAAAGATTTAATAATCGATTTGGATATGGGTTCAAAACCGTATTGTGTACGTAGTGCTAATGTACCGTCAAGATCGAATATTAACGCTTTTTCCGTACTGCTGAATTCATCAGGACTGCCAATATAAGAACATAATTTTTCAGTCAATAAATTTTCATACTCGGTTTTAAACGATAACGGCATTACGTTATCAGGAATTTGCCCGGTTATATTCAAGTTAACAGCCTTAGACGAATTGCCTGTTTCGTCAGCCGAATTCAATATTTCATCCATTATAGACGTATCGCCATAAATAGAGGCTAGCTTTTCATCTCTTGTTTTCTCATCAAAAGATTTATTTACATTATCAACGATCCTAAACTCAAGGCGAACACCCGCATGCGCTTCGCCTCGATTAACTAATTGAGCGTAATATACCCGTTCATCGGACACAAGAGTAAATAACAACCTATTGGGATTATCAGCGGATATTTCATCTGAATTCCCCGATAACTGCGTAAAAAAAGCCGCCAACACGCTTAAAGGCGCGGCGCTGTCTACGATTATCTCGCGTATTTTTAACTTACGCAAATTATCTTTTAACTGTTCGTTGAAAGTTTCTATTTCGCTGCTGTCAGCATAAAAACGACTCGACAATTGCCGCACAACAGGCAAAATATTTAAAGCGGTTTGCGTTAAAGAAATCTTTCTTGAAGAATCTATTTTAAAAACACCCCGTTTTATCCATTTAACCAAAAGCGGTTTTAAAATATTTATATCCATAGATAATTTTTCTGACAATTCTTCATCTGTCATCGGTTTTTCAGATAAAAACGAAATTACCTTGTTAGCAGCAAGCAGGGTATCGCTAAGTTCAATTTCAGATCCAGATATTACCGATAGCGTATTCCCGTTGATTTTAAACTGCCAAAGCACCCGCTCTGGATTTTTACCGTTTATTTTATTAAAAAATTGAGAAATGTAGCCGGCAAAAGTATAAATAACGCCGTTAATTTTAAGTTCAATAATGAGTTCACCGTCAAAATCGCGAAATACTCTTATTGCCTCAAGCGGTTTAAAATCTTTTTCAGCCCATTTAGAATTGATTACGGTTTCAATGCGTTTTCTCAATTCCGGCAAATTATATAATCCCGCCTGCTCAATAGCCAGTATTCCCTCAACCGTTAAAATAGATTTAAGCTCAACCCGAAACACTTTCGACACACCCGATTTAGCAAGCGAATTATCAGCCAGCAACGAGGCTACAGCAAGAAATGAAGATGTTATTGTGCTTGTGCTTTGATCGGCTAACTGTGATATTGCCGACTCAATATTTTTTTCAAATACAGACAAATCGCTATTTAATCTTGATTCATAAAGTCCTTGATGATCATAGGTTCGCATATTCGGCGATACCACATAATAAGATATACCGCTGTTTTTAAGCAGCGAGCTAATACCTTTGATATGAAAACCTCCCACTACCAATACAGCCTTTCTCTCTCCCTCAATATCCATATCTGAAAGTAAATTATTGATAAGCAATTTATTTCTATGATTAGCCGTTTTATAAAAATCATTCGCTAAAGTCACGGCAGAACAAACTACGGAAAAATTTTTACAAATATTATCTGACAACTCCGACCCGCCTGACAGCTGAGACAAAAACAATTTTAAAGATTTTATATTAAGCCAGCTGCCGCGCGTATTCAAAAACTCGAATTCCGAGGGAGATAAATCAAGTGAAAAAAGTTTTGATAACAAATAAAACCGTCTATTCCATAAATAAATATTGCGGTTTAAAGATGTATCAAATATCTCTTTTGCCAAGATATTGGACAGCATCATAGTCTCCGAATACAACTTAGAATGGTCGACAGCGTTTACTTTATCAAGATAGCCCATATAAATATTAACCTGTTTATAAGGTGTTAAATCAATATGGTTATCACCGCATAATTTTTTAAGGCGGGCATAATACTCAAACGGAGCAATACCGCCTAATTTAAATTTATTGTTCAGAACAACGCTTTCGTCGTCCAAATCTTTTAACGCCAACAAATGCACAATTTTTTTTCGTTCGAATTCGAGCCTGAAAGTATCTATTTTGCGCTCGTCCTCCAGCGACTGCGCAACTAACGATATTGACTTATAAGGCGATATGTCAACAACCTGCGTTTCAGCAGACAACTCAAGCAGATACTTACAATAACGCAGGTAAGAAATTTGTTTAGTTCGCCTTGCCTTATCCATATCATTAAATTGCTTTTGCAAAAAAGAATATTTTTGCTGTGCGATTTTATCAAATTCTTTTGTTAAATATTCTAACGACTCCAGTGGTTTAAGGGAATTAGCTTTAACCAAATTATAAGCATTTAGATTTTTTAAGTAGAAATCCGGGTCTTCCACTCCCACAGTAACAAAACTATTCTCAGAGAAATCATTTTGAGCTAAATTTTTATGGAGCACATTAAAATATTCCACACCGTTAATTTTACCTTTTTTCATAAAATGGTCTAAAACGTATTCTTTAGCATTGCGAATAGGAAAACGGCTGATATCTGAAACATCGATAATTCCTGCCGCTCCTTCAAAACCAATCAGAACAGGTTTAAACTTTGTGGTGTAATCAGCTAAAAGATCGGCTATATTCTTTTGGGCTTCATAGTTACAGTGAGCGTCCATAATAATTAATACTTCGCGGTCTTGCTCATCGTTACCGCGGAACTTATCGACTACCCTGCCGTTTTTAATGGGAACTTGATAACCGGCGCCTGATGAAAAAGCGGATACAGCGGAAACAAAGATTAAATAAACTATAAAAAATATTTTACATATATTAATTTTCATGCAGATATATCCAATTTTATTTAATTAACTTGCAGGAATAATATTATACTCTATTTCTT
>JAGGZS010000189.1 GCA_021161885.1 bacterium | reverse complement strand
ACATAAAAGTCAGAGAAGAATTTTACTGAAAAATCTTTATATAAAATTAAACAGGAGGAATTAATTATGTTAAAAAGAAATGGATATCAAAGATTGAGACGTATGATGTCGTTGTTGCTGATACAACTTTTTATTATCACACAAGTAGGGTTTTCCGCTGTGCCGTCCAAAGTTAACTACAACGAAAAATACGGTCGAACAAGAGAGTCTTTTAAGGGTAATCAGGATAAAAAGATTATCCATATACAGGACGCTCACTGTGTAGGTGAAGCGCAAAAAAATATTGTAGGCATAGTTCGCGATTTATATAAAAACCATAATATTCGCCTTATCGCTGTAGAAGGAGCGGATGCTTATTTTAATGCCGACGACTTATCTACATTTCCAGTTCAGTCGGCAAAAAATGATGTCGCGGAATATTTTCTAAATCAAGGACGTATTTCAGGATCAGAGTATCTTATGATCCAAAACGATCTTCCTTTAGCTTTTCGTGGAGCTGAAAGCAGAGACCTCTATATAGATAATTATAATTCATTTCTGGCGTCTATGCCTAAACCGGACGATACCCTTTTTAAGCGTATCGATGAAATTGACGCCGCTCTTGAAGCGTTAAAAATCAAGATGCTTAACGATACTCTTCTTGCAATGGAAGATAAAATTCGCCTCAATGCTACGGGGCGGATGGCGTTTATTGATTTTGCCAATTATATTATTAAATTAGCGAACGAGAACAATGTATCTTATGATAAGTATAATCATATAAACACACTGGTTAAAGCCCAAGGGTTTGAACAGAAAATTGATTTCGCTAAAATCCATGTTGAATTATCAGATTTAATTGATCTGTTAACAGAAAAAATAGATAAAAATCAGTTAACACAATTATTAAATAAAAATCTTTATTATAAAATCGGCAGAATACAGCCTAATGTTTTCTTCGTTTATTTAAAAGAATTATGCGATGAGACCGATATGGATGTTGCCCCTTTTGAGAATTTATCAAGATATACCGATTATTTGTCGCTTTATGAGTCAATCGACGATGTTGAGATAATCAAGCAAGTAACTGATTTGGAAAATGATATAAAAGATACTCTATACACCGACTCGGCTCAGAAACAATTAGTTGAGAATTCTAAAAATCTCGTTCTTTTAAGAAAATTGCTGGAGCTGAAAGTATCTAAGGCTGAGTTATTGAAATTCCGTGAAAATAAAAGTTTATTTAGCGAACAAACATTTCTTTCTTTTTTACATAGAAATTTACCAACATATAAAATACCTTTTAATTTTAACGCTGATTTTTCTGTAATTTCCTCACGGCTGCCTCTTGTGGATAATTTCTACAATGTGGCAAGCAAACGAAATGAAGCCTTAATAGAAAATACTCTTTCCGAAATGGACCTTGAGGATTCTAACATTGCGATATTAATCACAGGCGGTTTTCATACACAAGGTATTACAGAGCTTTTAAGGGACGAAGGAATATTTTATGAAGTTATTTCTCCTTCAATTACTGAACAGCCAAAGTCTACCCCTTATCTTGCGAGGCTTATCGGTGAACCTACACAAATAGAATCGGTATTATCCGCTAATCAGCTTCAGGTGCCTCTTGTTCTCGCTGATCCCTCAATAATACCGGATGCGGCAAAAAAAGCTGAATTTTTAAGGGCGTTTAAAGCCCTGCTTGAAACACATCCTGATGCCGTTAACCTTGCCAAAATTCTTGCGGAAAAAGAAACCGGTTATGTTCCTGAATTAACTTTTATCGATGCATTTGCCACAACTGAAGTTGAGAATGGACGTGAAGTCGAAAAGAAATATGTCGCTTTTAATCTTGCCGGTCAGAAATTTTATATGGTTTTTGCACCCAAGGGATTTACTGCGTTAAATAATACAAGAGCTCAGGATATGGGCAAATATTCGTTTGCAGTTATAAACGAACAAAGTTTCCTTAACGCTTCAAATAATCCTGATAAAAGGGTTATTTCTGCTCGTACAAATATAGATTCCAAAATAGAGACTGCTTTAGCGCGCGGCGAATCCATAGACACAGCGGATTTGCAGAATTTAGATGCGCCTGACGCCGCGGCTGTCGCGAGATATCAAAAACTGGGAATGCTACAGACACAGGACGACGGTTCTGTTAAACCGACTATTAGCTATATGCTTAATTCACGGATTTCAGCGCTGGTTGTGTCGCCGACAGTTGCCAATATATCGGCTTTGAGCATCCCAGATTCAGCTAAAGGAGTTTTTGAAGGAATTAATAAAATAGAAGTTTATTCTAACCAAACAGATTTAACTGCTGAAGACGTGAAAAATATTGAAGACGGGTTGCCTGATCTTATCACAAATAATAAGATAACTTTAAAAAGCGCTAAAGTGGTAAGGGCTGTTGTTGACAGCGCAGCTGGTGTTGTTCAGATATACAGCTTAACTCCTCAAGGTAAATTACAGCTTAAACCTCAAATTGTCATCAATGACAATATTTTTAACGCTATGCTGCCCGATGCTCCTAAAATAGATTTGGAAAATGTCGCCAAAGCAGAAAAAGTCGGCTATATTAATGTGGATGCCTCTGCTCGTCAAATAACAGTTTACCAAATAGGCGAAAACGGTGAACGAACTGTTGTAGACGCTCCTATAACATTTTCGCCTAATGTTACATCAGCCGAGTTGCTCCAAAATATTCTTGATGCCCGTAAATTGGCTCAGCAGGAAGGTGTTGCTCTTGTCGGTTATGGTAATCCCAAAACAGGGATTGGCGTTTCTTTTGATAATTTAGGCGATTTGCTTGAATCGGTAAACAATAGCGATCTTGTAAAAGCCTTTACTAATGTGGCTAAATTATTATCCGTAGCACCATCTCTTCAGGATATGGATATTACCGGAATAAATACCCCGGAGGCTTTATACAATTATTTACTTGATTTAATGCCTAAAGCTGGATATGAGGAAAAAATAACTTGTGCTGCAGCAGCCGGCGCAATTCTTCATAACGACATTACTATCGGGAATAAGATTTTTGATAACGCTACTTTTGATATGAGCCAGATTCTCGCAAGAATGCTTCCGCTAATAGATGTTAGGATGAAAGGCGCTATTTCTTATAACGATCTTAATCAACCTGAATATAGTTTATATGCTATAAGTAAAGCATATCAGGTATTTGAAAGAAATAATCAGGCGGTTAATATTGCTAATACAGATGCACTTTATCGCTTATTAGAGGCATTGCCTACATTTGAAACTGTAATTGTTAGAGTTACAGTTGACGGTCAAGGACATTTTATAGCGATAAACAAATCAGATCAAGGATATAAGATTATCGATAATCTTGACGGTGCGCAAATAACCAGTCCGATCGGCGCTCAAATTCCTGAATTAGGGCTTGAGGCTTTAAAGAATACTTTCAATACCGTTTACAAACCTGGTTTTACCGGGCAAGCATTGGTAAGCCAGAGCAACCCTCTTACAGCCGGTAAGTTGCAGGCTTTAGTCTCCCCTGAGGCTTTCCCTGAAAAAGATATAACTTTTATGGATATCGATATGCAATTAACCAGTTCCGGTTCTTGCGGTACAATGTCGATGTTGCCTTTACGAATTGAGGCAGGTTCTATAGAACCTATAAGAAAAGCCCTGAAAAGTTTGGCCCGTATAGATTATCGAGGTTCTGATTCTCATTCGTTACAGATAAGTTTCATTAAACCAATGACTTTACCTGATGATGACAATGAATATGTTGATACATCGTACATAAGAACGTTCAAAGTAGCATATAACACTGTAAGCGGAAAACTTGAGGTTCTTGTTAAAGAAGTTATAGATGATAAAACAACCATATATTTAACAATGGGTCATAATGGTCAGATTATACAACAAACAGCTCCTACTAAAAAAGAACTAGAAGAAAGGGGAATAAGTTTGCCCGACTGGGAACATGATTTCGCTATGAAATACGCTAACGATGAAGTAGCGGCGTTAATGGGCGAGGATATGAAAGGCGATGTAGGCATATACGGTCCTAAAATTAAAGGATTGAAAGCATCTAATATTAAATCACATATGCCTGACCTTATTGAAAGAATAACAACGGTTTTCACTAAAGATTTAACTGACCCGTCAATTCGTATAGTTAATGTTACAGGTCAAGTTCGCTGGGCAACACATGGCGAGTCTAATATCCTTGGCGCCCATCCGCATACAGTCGGGCCTCAGAATGTAACATATGATACAAATGTGGGAACTGTATCCGTTGTGCATAACGGTGTTTTCTATGGTTATCAGGCTCATCGTAAAAATCTTGACGGCCACATTTTTAAAACACCTGTCGATACTGAAGTGTTCGCGCATTTAATCTTTAGGTATATTCATGATTATGAAAAATCAAACGGCAAGAAACCGGATTCGTTAAAAGAAGCTGTTCAGCATGTAATGGAAGTTCTTGAATTTGATGATGTTAATTTTAATATAGATCTTCCTACGTACAGTCTTCAGGTTACATCTACAGATTATCCTAATGAAATAGTTACGGCTAAACGCGTAAGCCCTGTTTATCTTGCTATAAGCGATGAAGCTTCTAAAAACGCTCCTTTTGTTTATTATGCTTCTGACCCGAAAGCGACTATTCCGCATACAAAATATTATTCTGATCTGCTTGATGACGGTATGGTATTCTCCTCTAAAATTGAAGGAATATCAGGTACAAGAATTATGCGTGAACAAGACACAATACACGAACTTCCTGTTATAATTATTTTGCCTGACGGCTCTTTTACAGATGGTCAATTTACTAAACCAGGTGTTATGGACTTCAAGAAAATATCAATAACTATTGAGAACAAAGAAACAGGCGAACAGAAAACTGTCACCAATTTAAACGATATTGAAGAAGGTTTAACTGGTAACGATTTTGTCGCTTTAGTAAAGCCTAAAGGTAAATACGCTGACGGAAAATTCCGAATTCTCCTTGATGGCGCGGAAGCGGCGTTTATTCATATGCGTGTCGGTAAAGACCGTCCAGATATATATGAACGTGGCGAATATGAAACATATACAGAGAAAGAACTTGCGCAATGCGGCGATGCTATCGTGAAAACGATAGAAGGCAACCGTGAAAAAATACCTGTTTATTATATTGAGAATTTAATACAGGAAGTTAGCTCGGGAGTTGATTTCTTCGTTGGAAAAAGAATTAAAGATATAGTGGATAAATATGATGGTGAAAAAGGATCTTTTGCAAATAAATTCACGCCTGAACAACTTGATTCTTTATTAAAGGGTGAATATGTTGTCATAGAGAAAGACGATCAAACGGTTGCTTTTGCTATGCGCTCAAATAAAACTAATTTTGATACGGAACAAAGATATTATTTTGATCCTGATTCAGGCAATGTTATAACAATGGGACAATTTATGCCGGGATATGCTGGTATAGCGGAAACCCTTGATCCGACTGTTCATAACTTAACTTCTGAAGAATTAGCTAAACTGTTTGCGGGTGAAACAGTAACTAAAATGAGCAATGAACTTAAGCCCCGTAAAATCTCAATTTCAATGAAACCTTCCATTGAAGAACAGATTGAATTGGCAAGGGGCAGAATGGATTATCTCAATAGAGTTAAGTTTAAAATGGAAAAAGGCGAAGAGTTAATTCCGTCATTAAATATTCCTCTTGAAGAATTGGCTAAAATTGACAGGATTTGGCTGTTCTCTACAGGAAGTTCCTTTAACGCCGATTTAGCTTCACAGTCATTATTCAGGCTACCGGGGGTTACAACGGAAATTATAGATAACGATACGTTCCGTGACGCGCCTAACCTTGATTCACGTGTCGGAGCGAGTCATAAAATATTAGCTGTTTTTACATCTCAATCCGGTACTACTCAGGTTGCTGTGATGAATGCTGAACTTCTTAACGTGTATAATCAAGATCCTAAAAGTTTTGGGTATGACAAATTCTTGACTCTTACAGATACCAATACTCCTGGCAGTATGCTTACGGAAAGAACAGAAGGTCAAATTAATGAACACGCGGGACCTGAAATAGCTGTTGCTTCTCAGAAAGCAGTGCATGCACAGATGACTAATAAGTTCCTATTGGCTCAATTATTAAGGCGGGTTAAAGGAATAAGCGATCCGTTAACTGAGAGCGTTAACGTAAACAGTAGATTAATGGCCGGTTACGCCTTAAGCAATCTTCTTAAACTCGATACTCCTATTGATCATCAAATAGATGACTGGGCGGAAAGGTTTTCACGTGTGCGCGCTATGTTTATTATATATCGCGGCGAAGAAGATACAGAAGGAGCAGCAAAAGAAACCGTTTTGAAATTCCAGGAATTAGCACGCATTTTTGGTACACCGCTTCAGTCAGGTTTGTTCCTGCACGGTCCTGTCGCACTTGTCGAAAAAGTCGAAAAAACCCGTGAATCAACTTTTTCACCTGTAGCTGTATGGGATGCAAAAAACAAACAAATTATATCAAGCTCCGGCTTGAAAGAAACTGAAATTACAAGTGAAAAAGATTTGCTGAATACACCTGTATTAGCTTTCTATATGCCTAAAGCCGACAAAGCGGAGGAAGTTGGCGCTAAAGGTCGTTTTGAAAGTAATTTACAGTCTATTATAGCTCGCGGCGCTAATGTTTATGTTATAACGACTAAAGATTATGGCGAATATCTTGTTAACGGCGGTTTCGCGTTTGAGTATATTCCTGTTGAATCAATACATGACGCAATTGCTGTTGGTCAGCGTATGGCAGTTCGCATAGCTAAAGCAAAGGTTAAAAATGTAGCCGATCCTTTACAGCAGTATGTGCGTGATTTCAGGGCATTGATGGTTGACATTGAAGATCCGCTTAAGACAGATCAAAAAGCAGCAAATCTGGATGCTTATAAAAATAAAATGCTTGATTTAGCAAAAACTCTTGAAGTTTTAAAAGCCGGCGGAGAATTAAATGATCTTGTTCAGCCTCAGGTAACCGCTCGTATAAATTCATTAATGAATGTAGCATACGAATACGCGGATATGATTAAAGATACCAATTCACCTAATATAGATGTTCAAATAAACGCAATGATCGAAAAAGCGACTAATCTGCTCAATGAGTTTCAGAACATTATCAGGGCAATCGATGTTGATAAACCTAAAGACCTTGCCAAATCGGTTACTGTAGAAAATCGTTATTCCAAACAGTCATTAAATAAACTTAGAACAGCTTTTGGAGTAATTAATCTTGAACAAAACGATATGGCTAAACTAATAGAACGAGGCCCTTTTATTCTTGATGAAAACGCAAATATAAGAATGTTGCCGCAAAGATTACTTGATATAGTCGCTAAGATTCAAAACAGGTCTGTTGAAAGTATAACTCAAGAAGGTGTTTATCATGAATTGATAGAGAAGACTCTTGCTACCTCTCAGGGACGTGATATTCTTGAATCTATACTTACTCAGATGACGCCAATCACTCTTAAATATTTAAAAGACGCTTTCGTAAAAGAGTTTGCCGGTGCCAAAGGATTCGTCGATGATACAGATATGATGCGGGAAGTAGTAGCTAAAGTTTATACCAATAAGCTTATAAATGATCCAACATCAGTATTCTTTCAAGATGAAAAAATTGTAGAAATGATAGATACTGAATTGGATAAAATTATAAGCGAAATTGCTCCTAATCTGTTTGCGGCAATTAATCCGACAAGCACAGACGCAACGGTTGAAATCGCCAGAATCGTTCAGGATATGCAGCAGAAATTAAGTATGACTGTACCTGATGATATTCAAAACGCTATAGTCAGTGATGAAGAAAGAGAATATGTTGAGCAAATGATTTCTATGGAAACATTAGCGGCGATTAAAGAAATAAACCGGCTTAATCCGGGTATATCAGTAGAAGAAGCATTGAAGCAAGCTCGGATGCAGAGTGAACGTATAGCTGAAGACCTTGAACTTGCTAAAAGCAGATCCATTAAAGATGTTTCTCAAATACCCAATATTACCGCTATGAACGTAAGTTTCTTTAAATCAGAGGATGGAATATCTAACTCAAGAACAGTTGGTATGGCCCAGAAAATTAAAGAGTTGTCCGAAGACCAAAGCAATGTATTTGTTGTTTATTCATTAACCGATGATACCGATTTCATCAAAAAAGAGCTTGCGAGTAAAGGTATTGCTGAAAGCGATGTTGTTGTTATAGGTTCCGATACCATAGAGGCTTCTTTGGTTGAGAATGAAAAATATGATCAAGGCGCACCTGTAAATATTAATAGGTTGCCCGCTTTAATTAAGTCGTTAATCGGCTTGGAAGTTGATCTTAATATGAAAGACCTTACAATTATTGAAGACAATCCGGATATCGTTCAGGAAGCTTTAGATAATTTAGCTTCTGTATTCGAAATGCCGTCAGCTTTAATTCCTGATGAGTTGAGTGACCAGCAGGAAATTGAAATGGGTATGGATGCTTTTGAATTGGCTAGCATGCTTGAGTCCGGCGAAAGTTTACCGCCCGGATTGATTGTGACTCAGGTATCTGCTAAAAATACATTTATCCTTGAAGCATTCAATGTGATAAAAGAACAAAACGGCGGGCAGGATGTTACTCTTGGAGAATTGAGGAATCATCTTGGACTGCAACGATTGAATAAATCGGATTTACGAGGTATGAAGTTAAAAAGAAAACTTCAGATTACCAATGAGTTTATTAATAAACTTAAAGCTCAACGGGCACTGGATATATCCGCGTAATG
>JAGGZS010000278.1 GCA_021161885.1 bacterium | reverse complement strand
CTTTTAATCCGCATTATAACAAATTTAACACTCTTTTTTATATGATTTTATTTCGCAACACTCCCAATACCTTACAGGTGTTTATATTCAAATACCCATTTGAATTTCCTTACTGCTTTCGGGGTATCCGCTTCGCACGTGGCATTCTGCTCTATGAGGATGGAAGCGCAGTTTATGCATTTCGGGCAGGCGGCAGGTATAGCGGCATGTGTAGCTGTCGATGAAAACATAAATGATGTATCAAAAGTGCCGTATGAACTAATAAAAACAAAACTTGAGTCTGTATCTCAGTTTAACCAAGTTTTGTACCCGAAAGACCCGTTCAGCGCGTCAAACTGGAATCCCGCTGTCAATGAAACCGTTACTCTAACAAGAGGATTTAAAGATTCATGGGGAACCGTTAAATGGGATTTCGACGGTAACGGATCGGTTGACGCTGATAACGAAAATGTTGTGCGAATAAAGTTTCCAGAAAACAAAATCTATCGGGTTTCCCTTAGGGCATCGCTTCAAGATACCGACCGCGCGGTTCATCCGTACACCTGGGCGATTTACGCGGGCGATAAATCTACCGTTGAAAAAGAACTGCTCTTTGACAACCAAGACAGTTTCGCAAAACCTAACTTGTCTTACTGGCAATGGAATACCACTCATATAGGATTCATAGGCAACGGTTATTATATCGACAATAACGAAAATAAAGGCACAGCTTATTATGAATATTCTTTTAATGTGCCGCAATCAGGATACTACGATGTATCGTTATCCTCGCCTCATGATTTGAGTTTTAACGGCAATTACGCCGATAACGTGCCTGTTGAAATAGTTTCCAATGGATTGGTTAGCGTAAATGTGGTTTTTAACCAATCCCTTGTCGAGTATGATACCCGCCCGTTTACTTTTAAACCGCTTGCCACCGTTTATTTCGAGCAAGGCAAACAACACTATTTACGCATAAGAACACAGGGCACAACAATAAAAGTCCTTGCCGACTCATGCTTGCTTACCCATTCGGGAAATTGGGAAAAAGATAACGACGGGGTTTATGTTTTCCAAGAATATACCCCTAAAGATACAGATAACGACGGGCAACCGGATTTATATGAAATTTATTAATGAACATAAAAAAACCGTGCGGACTGAACTAATCCGCACGGTTTAAATTTATTTAATTTTTTATTTACGAATCTTTTTTCTTATAAGAGCAATAACTCCGCCGAAAGCGCATAACAGCATCGCGCCCGGTTCAGGCACTGCGTCTCCGCTCCATTGAATATTATCAAGTAAAACTGTCCCCGTTCCCTGAATATCGGTATTAACCTGCAGAACAAGAACATCCATTCCGACAACATCATCGAAATGAGGAATATGCCAGTTCCCTAAATCGTTATAAATTAAATCATCGACATTTACAGTTACCGTAGTCCAGTCAGTGGGAACCAGATCAAGTAACGGCTGTTTTAGAGATCCCCAGACCTGTCCGAGATAATTCTGCAGACGCCATGTTTCATAAGCAAAAGTGGAAGGGTCTCCCGGGTTCGCGCCTGGAGTTTCTGTCCAAACGGTAAGCTGAGGTGACAAAACGCCTGCCCAAGATTGAGAAAGGTCGGTTTTTATATCAAAAGATAATGTTCCTCCTGTAAGGTTTTTTGGGGTTGCCAGCGGAATACTTTGAATAAGACCAAAACTAAACCAGGCATTTGACTGGCCAGTAGCTGAATCGAAATCCATCTGAATGGAGTTGTCAATGTTATCACCGACTATTGAAGCCGCAATCAGCTCATTTCCCAACCCTGAATATTTTAGATTACTATTATTCTGGGCATCCGTACCCGTCTCATAATTGTTGAAGTTTTCAAGAATTTCGGTTCCCGCATATGCTGAAGCGCTGCATATAACTAAACCGACGGTAAGAATGCTTACAAATTTTCTCATCATTGTTCCTCCTCTTTTTTGTTTTGTGAGAATTGTCTTGCTTTTTAAAAATAAAGTCTACTGTTACTATACACTATAAAATAATATTTGTCAAAAAAAGATAAATAAAAAATATAAACACACAAATTCCTTTTTATACTTACTTATGACAGATATAACACATTTTTGTTTCATTTATAACATATTTTTTAATTCGTCCACTATTTTTTTTAAAATAAATAGTTTAACCTGTTGAAATTAAAGAATAAAACAGTTTTTTTAGTTAATATCGCGATTAATTACATTCATTACCGATTTCAAGTCGGCGTTAAGGTCTAAAGGCATATTGGCGTATTTGCAGTTAATCCCTTCAAGTTTTTTTTGATGATATAAAACTTTGAACTGAGAAAATTTCAAACCGTGAGCGGTTGATATTATAACCACCCGCTGATTTTTTTTGACCACGCCTTTTTGGATCATTTTAAGCAGTACAGCAAGACCTACTCCTGTATGGGGGCAATTGTACATACCGTTTAAATCGCCGAGCGCTGATGCGTTGGCGAGTTCTTCTTCCGATGCCTGCTCTACTATGCCGTTAAACTGCTTTAATGTTTTTATGGCTTTATACACACTTACCGGATTGCCTATTTGAATAGCGCTTGCAAGCGTTTTTTTTGCGGTAACCGGCTTAAATTTTTTAAAATTTTCAAGATACGATAAATAAAGCGGATTTGCCTGCGACGATTGGGCTAAAATGATTTGCGGCAACCGGTCAATAACTCCAAGCTCTTTCATCATCAGAAACCCGTTGCCCAGAGCAGACACGTTGCCGAGATTCCCGCCCGGGATAATGACAACATCAGGCACTTCCCAGCCGAACTGCTGGCATATTTCTATACTGATACTTTTCTGGCCTTCAATCCTTAATGAGTTCATTGAGTTGGCAAGGTAAATAAATTTTTTTTTGGTTACCTGTTTAATAAGTTCCATACAGCCGTCAAAATCGGTATTCAGCGAAAAAACTTTTGCTCCGTTTGACAGGGGCTGTACCAGCTGGGCGGTTGATATTTTATTTTTCGGCAAAAATACAATAGACGGTATCCCCGCTGCAGCGCAGTAAGCCGCTAAAGCCGCTGATGTATCGCCAGTTGAAGCACAGGCTACAGCTTTTATGGGCGCTCCGTCGGCAATCATCTGTTTTACTTGAGATACCAAAACGGTCATACCCAAATCTTTAAATGAGCCGGTATGGCTGTTGCCGCACAATTTTATCCATATATCCTCAACGCCTATCTGCTCGCCAAAGCGTTTAGCGTAAAACAGGTTGGTGTTCCCTTCATATAAAGACACAATATTGCGGTTATTTATTTGCGGTAAAATCCATTCTTTTTTACCCCATATCCCCGATCCGTAAGGCCATTGAGATACACGATGCCTGTCATCAAAGAGTTTGCGCCATTGTTTCGCGGACTTATCTTTAAGCGCCTGCATATCATGTTTGACTTCAAGCAGAGAACCGCATTTTTTACAGTTATAAATAATTTCATTTAAACCGTATGTTTGTGCGCAGTCATCGTTAAAACATTGAAACCATGCTTTATATGCCATAATAAACTCCATTTTAAGAATATTTTTATCATCAGGATATTTTTACATTAAAAAACAACAAAATTCAATATTATTTTATTTGAATATCCCCGTTTTTTTGATATTTCATGAT
>JAGGZS010000339.1 GCA_021161885.1 bacterium | reverse complement strand
TTTTTATATGATTTTATTTCGCAACACTCCCATATATAACTTTTTTGAAACTTTTTTAAACCTTTTTTGTCTGCAGTTACAAGACAGCGTATGAAAAAATTTATTACATTATTACAATGGAAGAGAGACGATAATTTGGTACCGGTGCACTATAAAGTCTCAATACTTAATAAAATTATTATGTTCTCGATATGTTTGGTTACTGTTTACTGTAATTTATCGTACGCAGGCACACAAGCTTTCTTTCGAGTGTCCGCGGTATTGCCGTCGGCAAATGCACTTGCGCAGATATTCAACATCGCGGTTACAGGTTCATCAGCAACAATAAATATCCAGTACGATTTAACCGATAACGATGGGAACATATGTTCTGTAGAACTTCAATATAAAAAAGTTGGAGCTTCTATATGGTCGGACGCAACTGTTTCCGGCATGACTGCATTAATTTTACCTTCAACAGATTTATCTCTGGGGTGGAATTCTATGAAAGATGTACCTACGGAACAAGGTTCATTATATCAGATAAGGATGCGTGCCTACGATTCTACAGATTGGGGTCAATGGCAGGAATCGGAACAATTCTATCTAATTAACACTTATATAGTAACTAGAATAGATTTTAATTTGTATCCGGTTTGCGCACCGCAAATTAACAATAATGAAGTTGCGGTTTGGGATGGAGATTTTGTTGAAAACACCATAACCAAAGCGTCTGACATTTATCTATATGAGACAGAAAACATTTCAATGCTGACGAATTCCCAATATTACGCATATACCCCGAAACTTAACGATAACGGCAATGTAGTTTGGTTCGCGAGCGACGGATACGACGGACTGCCCGGCACAGGCACAGATTATGAAATCTATTTTTACGACGGTTCATCTACAATCCAGTTAACCGACAATAACTTAAATGATACTGACCCTCAACTTAACGATAACGACAATATAGTGTGGTCGGCTTCTGACGGGTTCAATTTTGAAATTTTTCTTTATGACGACTCAACCACAAAACAGCTTAATTCTCCCGCCGCGGATAATATAGAACCCAAAATCAATAACGCCAACCATATTGTATGGTGCGGATGGGACGGCAACGACTGGGAAATTTTTCTTTATGACGGCTCAACTGTAACCCAGTTGACAAACAATTCATACAACGACAACGATGCCCAGATTAATAATTATAACGAAATAACATGGTGCGGATGGGACGGTAACGACTGGGAAATTTTTCTTTATGACGGCTCAACTGTAACCCAGTTGACAAATAATTCATATGACGACATCATTCCGCAAATAAACGATCTTGGGCAAATCGTATGGTCAGGTTATGACGGTAACGATTATGAAATTTTTCTATATGATGCAACAATCCGTCAAATCACTGACAATGATAATGATGATTTATCGCCCCAGTTAAACAATATCGGGTCAATTGTCTGGTCTTCGGGCAATATGGATAAATCGGATATATATGTCTATAATAACGCTACTATAACACGAGTAACACAAAACAGCTATAGGGATATTGATCCGCAAATCAACGACAACAGATACATTATATGGCGTCGATGGGACGGGATATACTGGAATATAATTATAGCGGGACCGCCTGAAATATTTATTGTTTCTATCGAAAATCAACCGATAACGAATCTTATTAATTTAATATGGTATGTCAAGCCGCAGGAAACGGGTGTAAAAATATTATGGACAAACGAAATAAGCGGTTCTACCGTATGGGATGAGGTAAGCGGACCTGCTCTAGATGATATACTCGATTTATCAGACGGTTTAAAATCGTGGATAGACCACGGTACGGATCCCGAGATGAACGGAGAAGCATCAAGTGATGTTCTCAAACGTTTTTATAAAATTGAACTTGATAACGACTAAAAATTATCAATGTTAAACTTATTTTATGAAAGGAGGTTTAAACTAACTTTTTAACAATTTATTCAGGAAGGGAGGTGGTCAATAAAAGGTTTTAACACGCTGTCATTTAGTAACCTTTTATAGTCAACCAAAATTAAAAAAACAAAAAAATGGGAGAAATTCAAATGAAAAAATTATTCAGTTTACTTCTTGCGATTAGTGCTGTAGCGTTATTATCATCAGCTTCATTCGCGGCAACATCAGGCAACTTCGGTGTTAGCGCTTCATTCGGTAACGGAGCTTCAATTATGCTTTATGCTGACAACGATACAACAATCGAGATGTCTGATCTTACGATAAACACAGCCGGCATTACCTTTCCGTCTGAAGTTGTAGGTCCCGATATCTATGTTGGATATGGAGTAGGAAAAGTATACGTAAAAGTTAGCGGTTCAGGTACTGGCTGGTCGATCATTACATATACAACTAACCCTGCTACAGATGCCGATAACGATACCCCAGCTTGTGTTACAACAGGTTTAATGCATGTTGTTGAAAAAACTAACCATGTCCTATTAAAATATCTAAAAAGCGTAAACAATGCTCCCACACCTTATGCTATTGGCGATGTATTAAGCGATGCCGAATTTCAGGCAGCTACATGGTTCGTCAACATTCCATATTTTCCATCAGCTGCTGAAATTACCGGCGGTGAGACAGCAATAATACGTAACACATATGGTGATATTCCAGCGGGCACACAAGGTTACATGCAATGGCTAACCGCAACAGGTTCTTCTATTACTCAAAAAGCTGAGTTTTCTTTAATACTCGGTTTAACAAATGACCTGGATACTCCTGGTGAATATTCAACAACAGTTAACTTTGAAGTACTCAGTAACTAATTTTTATCTTTTAAGATGAATTTCAGAAAGAGGGCAATTTTGTTGCCCTCTTTCTTTATATCAAAATTCTTCACTTCATCCATGATGAAAAATTGAAACTCATAAAAAAGTAAAAAACCGGCATAAAAGAAACAAAATTTGGGATTGCTGAAAAAACGTCCTGTCGCTCTAATGTCATTGCGAGCAAACAAAGTTTGCGTGGCAATCCCAGCTCATTGCACATTAGATCGCCACGTCGCTTCGCTCCTCGCGATGACAAAAAATAATATTATATTCATAATTCTATTGAATTTTTATTGCATTAATTTCGTAAAAATTATAGTTTTATTCAAAATAATGTTAACTCAAATAAAAAGGTATCTTATGTTTATGTCAAAAAAATTACTCTTTTCATTATTAATTACACTGCTGTTATCAACACCCGCTTATTCAGGCTTTAACGTCCAGCCAAACAAATTTGAAGGAAATATGCCCGCAGGCGAAACTTTTGAAAGCAAATTTATAGTTACCAATTCTTTTGATGAGCCCTTAAAAATAGTTGCAATATGGACAGACAGGACAATTAATCCGTTAGATGAAGACTGGTTAACTCTTCCCCAAGCATTTACAACCGTTCCAGCAAACAATCATGCTTATATACCTTTTAAAATAACATTACCCGAAAATTCCGAAGGCGAATACAACGCTTTTATAAAATTTTCACAGCAGCCTTTTAAAGCAAAGCGTGGCGCTTCAAGAGTAGCTGTCCATTACACAAAACCTATTTATATTGCGGTCGAAGGAACAGAAAAATTTGATTTTTCTATTAAAATGAACGCTTTAAAAAACACTCCCAAACCAGAGGTAAAAACCATTCTGTTAAACACCGGCAATGTACATATTCGCCCAACGGGAACAATTAAAATCACTAATGAAAATAATACATCTGAAACATATTCAGCTGAATTCAACCAAAATAAATGGGCAATAATCCCGCAGGAACAATATCTATATTCCGATTCTTTAAAATTAGACACCCCTCTTAAAGACGGTACATATAAACTTGCTGTAAATATTAAAGCGGGACCGGAAGATAAAAAAATAAAAAAAAGTTCGGTACATTTTTTTAAGATATCAGATGGTCAAGTAAAACAAGTAAAAAAAAACGATAACGATTAATTTTTTCTGAATCTAAAGCAGTTTTTCTCGTTCTAAAGACAATTCTTCCCATTTATGGGTTAAATTTTCAATTTGTTGTTTTACCGTTTTATATCTATCGGTAATATACTTTGCTTTATCTTCATCTTTATAAATATCCGGATCGCCTAACTGCTGTTCAAGTTCGGTTTCTTCTTCCATAGATGTTTCAAGTTTAAGTTCAATTTCAGCAATCCGCTCATCATAGACTTTTCTTTTTTTGTACTTTAAATTTCGTTCTTCGGCTTCTTGGCGTTTTTGCTCTTTTCGTTTATTAACCGCTTTTTGGTCATCGTTAAATTCGGATTGAGACAAATTCCGTTCCTGCCATGATTTGTATTCATCATAAGTTCCGGGATAATCACACACTCCGTTTTCCTCAAAATCAAGTAACCGTGTAGCTATATTGTTGATAAGGTAACGGTCATGGGAAACAAAACATACAGTGCCTGTAAAATTTTTCAAAGCCTCGATAATAACTGACTGCGAAGGTATATCGAGATGATTTGTCGGCTCGTCAAGCAAAAGGAAATTAGACGCAGACAACAGCAAACGCGTCAATAACACACGGGATTTTTCTCCGCCGCTCAAAACAGCTATTTTTTTAAAAACATCATCACCGGTAAAAAAAAAACGCCCTAATAACTTACGCACATCAGTGGTCGATCTTGCGCCTCTTATGGATTCCATCTCATCTATAATTGTATTATTCAGGTTAAGTTGTTCCGCATGAATCTGTGAAAAATACCCTACCTTAACATTAGTTCCAAGCGATACGGATCCGCAATCAGCCTTGATTATCCCCGCCATAATTTTCATTAAAGTAGATTTACCAGTCCCGTTTTTGCCGGTAACGGCTATTTTTTCCCCGCGTTTAATTTCAAAAGAAAAATTTTCAAGCACTTTTATATCGCCATAACGTTTATCCACGCGGTTAACTTTAACAACCTCATAGCCCGACCGTTCAGGTTGAGGGAAACTGAATTTAATTTGAGATTCTTCCTTGGGTATATCAAAATCCTGCTCGGTTTTCTCAAGATTTTTCAATCTGCTCTGCACTTGCTTCGCTTTTGTATTTTTATAACGAAACCGTTCTATAAACCGTTCTGTTTCTTTACGTTCTCTTTCATACTGTTTTTTTGCCGATTCCAACTGTTCAATAACCAATGATTTTTGTTCGCGGTACTTTTGGTAATTTCCATGATAAACAGTTATTTTCCTGTTACTTATTTCTACAACTTTAGTTACGATATTATTAAGCAATGTCTGGTCGTGAGATATTATGACAATCAGCCCGGGGTATGACCTCAGATAATTTTCGAACCAAAGCAAAGAAGGAAGGTCAAGATGGTTGGTAGGTTCATCGAGCAGAATTGCATCAAAAGGGGAAGCGAGTAATTTAGCGAGCCCGATACGCATCCTTTGCCCTCCGCTGAAATGAGTGCTTTTCCGATACATCATTTCCTCGGTAATCCCCAATCCAGACAGAATTTTTTTGCAGTTATTTTCTATATTATAACCACCGCTTGCCTCAAATTCAGCTTCAAGACCGCTGTATATTTTTAATAATGCCTCAAGTTGAGCCGGATTTTTTTCAGCCGATATTTTCTCACGTAAATGGTCTATATCCAATTCATTTTTAAAAACAGATTCCTTCACGGTTTCAAGAACGGTTTTATTGGTTGCAACTTCAAATTCCTGTTCAAGAATACCAATCCTGAAATTTTTAGAAACCGCTATCTCACCGCTGTCAGGCGACTGCGCCCCGGCGATAATATTAAGCAATGTTGTTTTCCCGCATCCATTAGCGCCGACAAGCCCTATACGCTCACCCGATTTTAAGGTAAAAGAACAATTTTCATATAATAATGTATGCGAAAACCGCTTTGATATGTTCATCAGGCTGATCATTTTTTATCCATCCATTAAATTGTAAAAACCAAATTTCTCTTTTTATAGCAAACTGCTTATTTTCATAAATAAGAAAATACTATTATTTTCGCAATAAAACAAATTTTTTTTTTAAACCTGATGATTTCCCTGTTGTTTATTTATCGCGATAAATAAACAAGCTGTCATTTAAACTTGATTGGGAATCAATAGGTCAAAAAGACCTGAATATTTTTGGATTCCGCTTTCGCAGGAATAGCACAGGATAGAAAATATTTTTGTTTTTTTAATAGCTTGACTCTTTACAGCATACTTTTTCATCAGCTCGGCAAATATAGTTTTGACATCCGCCTATATTGCTGCGCCGAAATAAACCGCAAATTTATTCATTAAGATCGATGTCTTTAAACAATGACCTAACTCCATCGTGATGAATACGGTTATAAATATTAGAAATCTTAATGTTTTTACGTTCAACCAATTCCAGCACGAATAATATTAAAGCGAGTATTAAAAATAAATTCGTTAGGTTTATTGCTGTTTTCTTTTTCTTTTTCGGGTTAAAGGTTTTTACTTGATTTAAAGATTCAAAAAGCTGTCCTTTTGATTTCCAAAGAGAAGAAGTTATAAGATTCCAATTTACGCCCGCACTTTTATATTCCGCCGGATAACTTATCGTACACGATACGGTTTCGGCAGTTCCGTTCTTAAAAGATGTAAAAACATTATACCTCCCTTTATCTTTTGGGCAAAAATTTGAGGCGTATATATTTTTAGATTTAATAAAAGATAATTTTTCTTTTTGCCCGTCAGGGGAAATAATGTATCCAGCAACAGGTCTTTCTTTAGAATAAACAGTTATATTATTGTGCCCCGCATAAATTTTCAGAAAATTATTTTTTCGAGCAGGAAAAGATTGTTTTTTTAAGGAATAATCAAAAATAGGGTTAAACAATTTTTTAGAAAATTCCGCGGTTTTATCTTTGTTTCCTTTTGCGAAAATATTTATATCCGACATAAAAACCGATACTATGCCAAGCCCGTACCTATGATAAGCGATAATCGGCGTGCCGTCTATCGTTGAAAAAGGAATACTGATATTTTTTTTGGGTGTAAGGGCAGTGTATAAATTAATCTCGGGAAGCGATACAAAAGCGGTTTTACGATACATATTGTTATCGTTATTAAAGATTATTCGCGCAGGCGTTTTTACTATAGCCTCTCCTTTTGACAAAACTTTTTCCCTAATAAAAATATTCGGCAGTAATTTTGTATCGGTAAGAATATAGCACCTTCCGCCGCCTAATTCGGCTAATTTAATCAAAAAAGATTTTTCCGTGTTTTTGCCCAATCCGATAACGGATAAAGTTTTATTTAATTTTTTTATTTTTGACACCACATCTAAACATTGTTTTTGTTTATCCGTTTGTCCGTCGGTCAATATTATGCAATGCCCTTTTTTGCCGACATCTTTTTGGGTAAGATTATAAAAATGTTTTAATGCCGCAAGCAAATTTGTCCCGCCGTGAGCATTGATTTTATTTAGCTTTGTTTTTAAATTTTTTGTATCTCGAGAAAAATTCAAAGGAATAATATTTTCAGCAAATATATCGAATACGGATACACTTAACCTGTCCCGCTCTGCAAGATGATCGCGTAACTGAACTACAGCATTTACCGCAATGTGATATTTTGATTCTTCCTCACCAGCCATACTTCCTGATTTATCAATAAGGACAAAAAAATCTTCACTGGTTTTAGGGTATGGAATTGTCATTTCAACAGGGGTTATTTTTTCTATGGGTGTGTTATGGTATCCTCCGGCAGTAAAACTGTTGTATAACCCTGTCAGGACAAGTCCAACTCCCGCATCACGTACCGCCGATACTATCAGCTTGATTTGGGATTGGGTAAACCAATAAGCCGGCACATCATCTAAAAAAATACAGCTGAAATCTGATAACACAGGACAAATTTCGGTCATTTCATCTTGGGTATTTATTTCAACTATATCGAACCTGTCGCCAAGCAGATTTTTTAAAAAATTATTGGACGGCTGGTTTGATATATGAAGTATTTTTTTCTTTTTATTTTTTTCTACAAAAAAGGATACGTTATTGTTTTCCGAGAAAAAATCTTTGCCTTTCGCAGCGGTTAGGTTAATACGCCATTTTTCGATATCCTTGTCAGGCGGTTGTCCGCTAAGTAAAACGGATACACCTAAATCAGACAAATTTTTCTCATCAATCAGATTATTACGTCCATTGAACATTTTTAGTGTTATTCCAGAAACATCCTTGCAGACTCCATAGACCGGCACTTTTATTTGGTAATTGTCGAACACTTGAGGTTCGCCGACAATCACTTCGTTCGTAATCAATGTCCCTAATGGATATATGTGCGTAGTAATATTATTTGAATTAAACTGCCCGATTGATTCAAGAAATTTATCGTTATCAATGAAATTCCCGTCGGTAAAAAAAACAGCATCCCCTCCCCCATTTTTAGATAAGATGCTCAACACCATATTAGTTACCGGTTCTGAGGCGGTATAGGATTGATTACTATTTTCAAGTTCTGATACAGAAAAAAAATGCCGGCTTAAGTTTGCTTTATCCGAAAAAAAAATAATATCGTTTTTAACGGTTCTTAAAAAAGAATACAGTTCGTTTCTTTGCTTTTTCGGAATGCTCTTTGATATATCCACGCAATAAACAATTTTTTCGGAATCGGATTTTTTTATGATAACAGGACAAGCAAGCGCGATTATCAGAAAAAAAAGTACACCAATACGCAGTAAAAATGCTTTTTTATAATTATTGCGATGTATAACCATTGCCATAACCAATACAATAAACAGCATAAAATAATATGGATTAATAAATGTCATTTTACAGGCCGCCTAATTTTTAAACCGTAAAAAAATATGCTTTCACAAATCAGCAAAATCAACGCGAATATAATAAAAAATTTTTTCAAATAAATATTCTCTATAGCCTGTGTTTTACGATAGCTCCGTTCAGGTTGGCTGCAAATAGATTCATCATCAGATAAAAGGTGAACGTAAAGCCTATGATTTTTTTTGTTTTTATCAGTAAAATTATATATACCAGCATGGTTTAGCGTAACTCCACCGTTTTCTAAAAAATCCGCGGCAAAAAAATCTCCGGTTATATGAATTCCGCTATGGTTGCCTTGCAGCCAGCTTAATGAATTCGCTATAAATATCGGGAATGAAATTTGATTTATAAAAACTGTTTCGTCAACCGGAAAATTTACTACCACATATTTACTGCCGGCAGAGCGCCTGCAGAATATAACGGGAATATTGCCGGCTTCAGCTAAAACAACAGCGTCATCTGGCATTTTCATACGATAACAATACGCAATAACGAACCTGCCTAAAACAATATTTTTCATAATAGGATGATCAGGATAAATTGTTTTAATAGATTTATTTAGAAAAACTTTTTCACCGACAAATAAAGATTTTTCTCCGGTAACAGGATTAATAACCAAATTTTTGTCAAGCAAATCACCGCCTCCGGGCTGGTTTATAGTTACCGTTATATCATTCTTATGAGTGTCTGATGTTTTGGATAGAGATACATCGCTGTTTGCTTTAACAGCGCGAAGCACACTGTCGGATTTCCCTTGTATCTTGACATAACTTTTTGAATTCAGCTTAAAATAAGCGATATTATCCGCATCGTATGCGTCTTTAATGTCAATTTTAACAGAGCCTATGTCATCGTGCCAGTCCTTCGTCCTTAAAGAAATATTAATTTCAGCGGTTTCGGCGGCATTAAGTGATAACTCTTTTTCAATCAGTATATTATGGTTATTGTTAATAACAAGCGGTATATAAAAAGGTTTTACATTATCGCATCGTATTTTCAACGTAAGTATTGATTGCCCTGCTTGATTATCTGTAATTTTCAAAGATGTTATCGCAATGTTACCGTCGGATCCGTTAAAAATTTTGTAAGCAAGATTTTCTTTTTCGGGAATATCGGGCAATGTATCTGTGAAAACAATTATTTGCGAAAAATCAGGATACGATTTTTCGATCAGTTTTATATGTTCATCAAAAATTTTACCGGCTGTGTCTGTAGGTTTTATCTCGTTTAAAAATTTTTTTAAAATATCCCTGTCGGCTAAAAAAGGGGTAACTATTTTAAGTTTCTTATTGATTACGGCAAGAGCTATTTTTTTATCATTGCATGCGGTATTTATCCATTTGCCCGCTTCTTCGCAAGCGTAGAACAACCTGCTTTTACCTTTATATTTAATATTCATGCTTGCGGATGTATCAAGCAGAATAACAGTGTTAGTTTTATTCTTATCCCGCTCAAAAAATAATCCGCCCATCGCTAATGCCAGCGATAAAATTATCAAAATATGAGTAAAAAGAAGAAAATAATTTTTTTTCAGAAATACGCCGGATTGATAAAATCTTTTCTTTTTAAATAATTTTTTATAGAAAAACAAACTGTCTATTTTAAACGCTGTAATAATGTTTTTATAAAAAAATAAAAAAAGGACGGGTATAATAAATAAAAGGGAAATAAGATACTGCGGATTAATTAAATTCATAGAAAACCTAAATCGATATTTTTAATGCTTTATAAAAAGTTGTGATTTAAAATATTTAAGCACGAATTTATCAAACTCGATATTTGTATCTGTTTCAAAAAAAAGTATTTTCGAGAACCGGCAAAAATTTTTTATATTTTCAGTGTGCGCCTTTTTTTCTTTTTCCAATGCCTTTATTAATTCATCATTAAGAAAAACTTCCATATGTTCCCCTGTCTCAGAGTCATAGAGCCTTAAATTTTCCGCACTGTTTTTTGAAAATTCCGGTTGAGCGTTTATTTTGATAAGATGTACCTCATGACCTTGTTTAAGAAGAGAAATCAGCCCCTCTTTATAACCGTCAGGGTAAAGCAAATCGGATAAAATAATAACTATTGCTTGTTCATGACTGAATTGAGAAATTTTTTTCATAGATGTTTTAAAATCGCTCTTTCCGCCGGATTTTAATTTTTGAAGGAATCCAAAACAGTATATTAATTGTTTCTTTCCTGTAAGAAGCGAGATTTTGCCGCTGACGGTATCGGAAAATCCGGTTATAGATATTTTGTCATGATTGCTTAAAGCCGTAGACGCCAAACACGCGCTTATTTTTTTAGCGTATGTCAATTTTGACGGACTGCCGAACCCCATAGACATACTTGTATCAATAAGTATATACACGCTGATATTGGTTTCATCCCAAAACGACCTTATCATATACCGTTTTAATCGAGCATGAATTGTCCAGTCGATAAACCTGAAATCATCTCCGGGTGCGTACCGCCTAAAATCGGAAAACTCAAGACTGCTTCCCTTTTTTAAACTTTTGCGTTTACCTTTTTGCCTGCCTTGAAAAAGTTTTTTGGCAATAATGTGAAGGTCTTTTAATTTTTCTAAAAAAAACGGGTCGTAAAAATCTATATTTTTAATCATAAGAAAAAAATTCAGGAAAAATGTTTAATTATAGTATCAATGATTTCATCCACGTTCACGCCTTCAGCGTCAGCTTCAAAAGTCAATATTAACCTATGGCGTAACGCGGCGTGCAGAACGCTTAAAATATCTTGTTTGCTTACGTTAAACCGATTATTAAGCAGTGCTTTTATTTTGCCTGCCTTAAGCAAAGTAACAAATCCTCTCGGGCTTGATCCGTATTTCACATAGCGCTGTACCATAGGCGGGGTCTGTCCGTGTTCAGGATGAGTCGCGCTTACCAGTTTAATAGCAAGGTCTTCTACGGCTTCAGGCAGCGGGACCTGTGCTGCAAGGTCAGACATCTGTTTTATTCTTTTTGAGTCGGCTATTTTGTTAATTTCCGGTAATTTTTCCGAAGTAATCCGCCTTCCGATTTCCTGAAGTTCCGTTTCATTGGGATAACCAACGTTTAACTGAAAAAAGAACCTGTCTTTTTGGGCTTCAGGCAGCGGATATGTGCCTTCCATCTCAATAGGATTTTGGGTAGCCAGCACGATATAAGGTTCAACCATAGGATACGATATGCCCGCTACGGTAACTGTATGTTCCTCCATTACTTCCAATAATGCGGACTGAGTTTTTGGTGAAGCCCTGTTTATCTCATCGGCAAGCACAATGTTAGCGAACACCGGACCTTGCTGAAACTCGTATTCTTTTTTGCCGCCTTCGGTTTCGAGTATGACTTTTGTGCCGATAATATCTGCCGGCATAAGATCGGGCGTAAACTGAATTCTGGAATATTTTAAATCCAATACATTGCTTAATGTTTTTATCAACAGCGTTTTTCCAATCCCCGGAACCCCTTCAAGCAAAACATTTCCGTTTGCTATCAAGGCAATTAAGATACCTTGTATTACTTTATCGTTGCCTACAACGATTTTAGCTATTTCATGGTGTATTTTAGTGTATGTTTCAAGAAAAAGCTCAACTGCTGTATCCACATTATTTTTCATTATTGAAACTCCTTATTTTATCTTCCGCAGAAAAATATTTTTTTACGCATTCCTGCCGGTCAGGCGCTATAGTGTCAATCCATACCGGATTTAAAATTATATCACCGTTGAGCCTAATCAACTCGACCTTATCGTTTTTATTATTATTGTGTTCAGATATTTTATCAGGATAAACCACACTGCCGGATTTAAAATTTTTTACTACTGATATATCGGGCTCGTAATTTTTTAAATTTTTTTTTCGTTTAATCAATTCAGGTTCCAAAGAATTATCCAAATTGTCCCCCTGTTTAAAAAATTCGATTTTTTCAGATGATTGTTCCGCAATGTTGGATATTTTCTCAATTTTGTTTTCTGTCTCACCTTTTGTTTTCCCAACACCTTTTTTACCGATTCCGGAGCCGGATATTTTTTTTAACGAAAAATCAGCAGTGTTCCAGTGATCAGATAAATCATCTTTTATTTTTACCAACCGATTATTCATTTCAGTAAAAAGCGATTTATCTGTAC
>JAGGZS010000033.1 GCA_021161885.1 bacterium | reverse complement strand
GCCCGATATAATTAATGAATTATTATACCCTGAAGATTTTTTCTAAGTAACTCATAATATAAGGTTATGGATAAAGGAGAAAGTAATGAGAAGAATAATTATGCTTATACTTGTTCTTTCTGGATTGACATTTTTTTTAGCAGGCTGTTATAATACTGAACGACATGCCAGAAGAATGCAGGAATCGGTTGAAAACATTTTTCTGGACGGCACAGGCATTAATTAAAAAACACACTTTTTAATTAAACGGAGTTTAGTATGAATAATCCTAAAGTAAAAAAAACCATGCGCACTATATCTGTTTGCGGTAAAAAAACAGGTATTGCCGCCAAGAAAACAGGTTATTGGGTTTCCAAAGTATCTCAAACTATGTTTCATTTATCCAAACATTTCTGCACTTTAAAATCTCAGGAATTAAAAATGAAGAAGGCGTGCATGAAATTAGGGGAATTGGCTTACAATCGCTGGAAACGCAAAAAAGCAATGTCGCTCCAAGAACATCTTAATATGATTAAAGAACTGGACACAGATATTCAATCGAACCGGCAGGCTTTATCGTACTCGCAAAAAAAACTGAACTCCTTGTTTCGTTTTAAAGCAAAATATTCCGAAATAAGACCTCAAAGGAAACCTGAGCAGAAACCTGAGCAGAAACCTGAGCAGAAACCTGAGAAAACACAGACTGAAGAACAATCGCCACAAAAAAAAATCGCTACTGATAATGGTGTTAAAATTAGTTCCGAACCAAAAAAAACGGTAAAAAAACCTACCGGTAGAAAAACTCAGAATAAACCAAAAAAATCTACATCAACGAAGACTAAAAAAACAGCATCTTCAAAAAAAAACGATAACAATACAGAAATTACATAATACCTTAATGTAGACCTAATTTATCTATTCATAAAAAAGATTAAAAGGATATTTTTATGTTCAGTAACAAATTAAATATTGTTATAAAAATCGCTAAACAAGCCGGTGCTTTTTTGATAGATAGATTAAACTCGGGCAAAAAAATTTCTATAGAAATTAAAGCGGTTAATGATTTTGTTACTGAAGTAGATAAACAAGCCGAATCCCTGATAGTATCGTTATTAAAAAAATCGTTTCCTGATTATGGAATTATGGCTGAAGAAAATTATTCAGATAAAACCATACCGCCGAATTTGTACTGGGTTATTGATCCTCTGGACGGCACAACCAACTATATCCATGGATTTCCTTCTTTTTGCGTATCCATAGGGTTATGCGAAAATAAAACACCGTTAATGGGGGTCATATACGACCCGACGAGAGACGAATTATTTTGTGCACAAACTGGAAAAGGCGCTTTTTTAAACGGCAGTCCTATAACTGTTTCGGAAACAAAAAATATGCAAGGGGCGCTTATTGGCACAGGGTTTCCATTCCGAAATTTTGCTATTATGGAAAAATATCTGGATTGTTTTTCATCTGTTTTAAAGAGATGTCAGGGTATTCGCCGACCCGGATCAGCGGCAATAGACCTTGCTTATGTAGCTTGCGGACGGCTTGATGCCTTCTGGGAACACGGGCTTCATCCATGGGACTGTGCGGCAGGATCAATAATTATCAAGGAAGCGGGCGGGACGGTTACCGATTTTACCGGCGGAAAAGATTATCTTTTTTCAAGAACTTTCATAGCCTCTAACACGATTATACACAATGAAATACAGGAAATTGTAATCTCTTCAATGCCGCTTAAATATCCATTTTAGTAAAAAATTTTTCTCTATCCCGTTAAAGTGGGCATCCAAGAGTTTTTCAAACTATAGATTCCCGTTTTTGCGAGATTGACCGATGGCTTTTTAGCCATATAATTAAAAAATGAGGGGTATGCAATTTTATTAAATATCTTTATTGACGATAAAAAAATTATCTGTTATTATACCGCAAATAAAAAAGCGTCTTTTATTAACTGATGCGTATTTTTTTACGGTCATAAGTCATGATATATAACAATTAAGGATAATTTTTTTGATATGTCAATAGAATACAAAAAAACCATAAATCTTCCTCAAACATCTTTTCCCATGAAAGCGAACCTTGCTCAGAAAGAGCCTAACATCTTAAAAAATTGGCAATCCGAGAAAATAGATAAGATTGTTTTTGATGACAGAAAGAATTTTGAAAAATATATTCTGCATGACGGTCCTCCTTATGCGAATGGACATATACATATAGGGCACGCGCTGAACAAAATTTTAAAAGATATAATAGTTAAGTACAAAACTATGTGTGGTTATCATGTGCCTTACGTGCCCGGCTGGGATTGTCACGGTTTGCCTGTTGAACACCAGTTGTTCAAGGAATTAGGGCTTACCAAGCATCAAATAGACCAAGTTGAATTTCGCCGGAAAGCCCGCAAATACGCTATGAAATTCGTAAAAATTCAATGCGAAGAATTTAAACGGTTAGGAATATTCGGGACTTGGAAAAATCCTTATTTAACTATTAATAACGGGTATGAAGCTAAAATTGCCCGCCTGTTCGGCGATTTGTATTTAAAAGGATATATTTACAAAGGATTGAAACCTATTTACTGGTGTGGTTCATGTGAAACGGCTCTCGCTGAAGCGGAAGTTGAATATGACAAACATACTTCGCCGTCCATATATGTGAAATTTTTGGTAACTGAAGATAAGTCAGGGGTGGTTAAGGGATATGATAATGTTCATATTGTAATATGGACAACAACCCCGTGGACATTGCCGTCTAACCTTGCTGTCGCCGTAAAAGACGATTTTAAATATTCTTTGATAAAAACCGAAAAAGGTATTTTTGTTATCGCTTCCGATTTAGTGTCTGATTTTTTAGAAAAAATCGGGGCGGGAAAATCTGAAGAACTGAATTCCTTTTTAGGCAAAAATATGGAAGGGCTCATAACCCGCCATCCGTTCATGGACAGGTCCTCGCCCGTAGTATTAGGCGGGCATGTTACTCTCGAACAGGGAACCGGATGCGTACATATCGCTCCCGGGCACGGGCAGGAAGATTTCGAGGTTGGTAAAAAATACGGGCTTGATATTTTGTCGCCTATAACTGATGAGGGATGTTTTACGGCTGATTTTCCTTATTTCGGCGGAAAACAAGTTTTCGCGGCTAATAAAGACGTCATAAATTATCTTGAAAAAATAGGCGCTCTTTTAAATGTTGAAAATATCGAACATTCTTATCCCCATTGCTGGCGTTGTAAAAACCCTCTAATTTTCAGGGCAACCGAACAATGGTTTATTAACGTGGATAAACATAATATGCGCAAAGAGGCGTTAGATAAAATTAAAGAAGTCAACTGGATCCCTGAAGTATCTGAAAAACGCATCACAAGCATGGTTGAGAACAGGCCGCACTGGTGTTTGTCGCGCCAACGATACTGGGGTGTGCCTATACCTGTTCTATACTGTAAAAAGTGCAGGGAAGTTTTGTTGGATAAAGAAAGTATTGACTCTATAGAACAAGTTTTTCTGAAAGAAAATTCTGACGCTTGGTTTTATAGGACGGTTGAAGATTTAGTGGGAAACCGGACTTGCAAAAAATGCGGGTCAACCGAATTTACTAAAGAAACCGATATTATCGATGTCTGGTTTGATTCAGGCATAAGCCATCAAGCGGTAATGCAAGAACGCGAGGAACTGCGTTATCCGGCTGATTTATATCTGGAAGGAAGCGATCAGCACAGAGGCTGGTTTCAGTCGTCTTTGCTCACTGCGGTAGGGTATAGCGGAACCAGTCCGTTCAATACGGTGCTCACTCATGGGTTTGTTGTAGACGGCAACGGCAAAAAAATGTCAAAATCTATGGGCAATGTAATATCTCCGCATGACATAACCAATAAATACGGAGCGGATATATTGCGGTTATGGGTCTCATCGGTAGATTATACCGCTGACGTAAGAATATCCAACATTATTTTAAAACAGCTCATCGACGCTTACCGGCGGATCAGAAATACATTTAAATATTTACTCGGCAATATCTGTGATTTTGATCCGGTTAGAAATAGTATTCCTAAAAATGAGTTAATGGAATTAGATAAATTTGCGTTCAACAGGCTTGTTAAATTAAATATAGAAGTTAAAAAGTATTATGAAAAATTTGAATTCTATAAGATTTTTCATGCGATTCATCAATTCTGCGCAGTCGATATGAGCTCGTGTTATTTAGATTCCTTAAAAGACCATATGTATTGTCATTTTGCTGACGATCCGAAACGCCGTTCATCTCAAACTGTTCTTTATGAAACAGCTAAAACATTAGTTATACTATTAGCCCCCATACTTCCTTTTACAACCGAGGAAGTTTTTTCATACTTAAAAAATCAATTTGTTCAATTTACGCAAAAAAGTGTGCATTGCTGTAATTGGCCTGAGGTTAATGAAGCAGATTTTGATGCGCAATTAGACGGAAAATGGAAAAAAATGCTTCTGCTTAAAACAGAAGTCCAAAAAATACTTGAACATTACAGAAAAGAAAAAACTATCGGTACTTCCCTTGACGCGAAAGTATCGCTATTTACGCAGTCGCCTCAATATTATGAATTTTTAAAATCAAACAAAAAACTTTTAAAAGAACTTTTTATCGTTTCTCAATTAGATGTATCAAATACTTCAGGAGAAAAAGGATTATTTGAAACGGATAAGATAGAGCAATTAAAAATAGGCGTTAATAAAGCTGAAGGCATAAAATGTATAAGATGCTGGAAATATTCATTAGACGTGAACAGCGATCCTGAATTAAAAAATGTTTGTTCACGATGTGTTAAAGCTGTAAAACAATCATTAAAAAACAATCGTCTTTAGTGTGGAGGATATAAAAAATGGATGAGAAAAAATTAGAATATTTTAAAGATAAATTAATTGCTTTAAAAGAGCGTATCCAAGGTGATTTAAAACATCTTCAGGGAAACGCTTTGCATAATACAAAAGAGTCATCAGGGGATTTATCGAGCTATTCGCTTCATATGGCGGATCAGGGGACTGACAACTATGACAGGGAATTTACCTTAGACCTTGTATCTAACGAACAAAATATTTTATATGAAATAGATGAAGCCTTAGAACGCATAGCGGACGAATCGTACCATCAATGTATTGAGTGTGAATCTCCAATTTCAGAAAACAGGCTTGAAGCGATTCCTTACACGAAACTATGTATATCCTGCGCAAGTAAATATGATCGTAGGAGACGAATGTAAATGGCGCTTTTAATCACTGCCTCTATTGTCCTTTTTTTTGATCAAATATCTAAACAATTGATTTTGAATTTTCTTGATTATTCTCAGACAATTAAAATAATAAATAAATTTTTTTACATAACCCATGTTAATAACCCGGGAGCGGCATTTGGAATATTGCCTAATAACCGTACTTTTTTTATTGTATTCGCGCTGACAACAATTATAATCCTTGCTCTTTATTGTTTTAAACAAACTCCGGCGCATAAATTTAATCAAATCATTTTCGGGCTTATAATAGGCGGAGCGACAGGCAACTTAATAGACAGGATTCGGTTCGGTTATGTAATAGATTTTCTTGATTTTTATTTCGGTAAGTTCCATTATCCTACGTTTAATATAGCCGACAGCTGTATTTGTATCGGTATAGGTTTAGTAATGTATCATCTTTTTAAAACTCAAACAGAGGTAAGCGCCAAATGAATTACAGGCTTTTTCATATCGGAGCTTTAAATATATATTCTTACGGGGTAATGGTGGCTTTAGCCTTTATCACAGGGATATATCTCGCTTCAAAACGAGCCAAACAATTAAACGAAGACCCACAGAATATACTTGATTTATGTTTATTTATTATAATCTTCTCCATAATAGGCGCAAGATTGACATTTGTTTTAACTTACTGGCAATATTTTCAAAATAATTTGATTAAGATTTTTTACCTGCAGGAAGGCGGGTTGGTTTTTTACGGAGGCATGATTTTTGCCGTTGTTACTGCCGTAATATTTCTTAAAATTAAAAAACTGAACATATTTAAATATCTCGATATACTTGCGCCTTCTTTGGCGTTTGGGCATGCTCTGGGCAGAATAGGATGTTTCCTTAACGGTTGTTGTTACGGAAAAATTGTTTGGAACGATCATCTAAGTTGTCTTGGAGTAAAGTTTCCTAAAGTAGTGGAGTTGATAAAAAACGCGGATGGGTCTTTTGTTAATGAAATTATCGGGTCGCCTCCATTTCTCGACCATCTTCATGAAGGGCTTGTAGGAGCTGAAGCTCATGAATCTTTACCGATTTATCCGACACAGCTTTTTTCCAGCGGATACAATTTTATGATTTTCTTGTTTCTTATGTATTTGTTTAAGAAACGATCTTTTAACGGGCAGATATGGTGGTCATATGTTTTTGTTTATTCCATATGCCGTTTTACTGTGGAATTTATAAGAGGAGATAACCCTGCTATATTGCTCGGTTTAACATTTTCTCAAATTTTTTCAGTGTTTATGTTTATTTTATCTTTAATCTTTTACCTGAAATTATCCGCTAAAAAAAGTATAAAAAGATTACCTGAAAAAAATGCCTGATTTTTATGAGTTTTCCGTTACTGAAGAAATCGGATTGCGGCTTGATGTCGCCATAACAGCAAAATATCCGCAATTCAGCAGGTCGTTAATCCAAAAATTGATTAAAGACAAAAAAGTTAAAGTAAACAATAACGTTGTTAAAACAGGTTATAAACTGAAATTTTCCGATAATATAGAAATAGAAATACCCGATCCGCAGGAAATTGATGTTATCGCGCAAAACATACCTCTTTCAATTTTGTATGAAGACGATGACATTATTGTAATAAATAAATCAGCGGGCATGGTTGTTCATCCTGCTCCGGGCAATTATGAAAATACTTTAGTAAACGCCTTGCTGTTTCACTGTAAAGACAGTTTATCGTCTATTAACGGTGTGTTAAGGCCTGGGATAGTGCACAGGCTTGACAAAGATACATCCGGCGTTATAATAGCCGCTAAAAACGATCCGTCCCATAAAAATCTTGCTTTACAGTTCACTAACCGTTTAGTGCGAAAAGAGTATCTCGCCATTGTCCACGGCACAATAAGGGCGGCTATAAAACGGTTGATCAAACTGCCTATAGGACGGCATCCATACCATAGAAAAAAAATGTGCGTTAGACAGGACAGTGGAAAACAGGCGGTTTCTGAGTTTCAGATTTTTCGGGAATATGATGACTATACACTGCTTAAAGTCAATATAAAAACAGGACGCACCCATCAGATACGAGTTCATCTTTCTTATATCGGACATCCGGTTTTAGGAGATAATGAATACGGTAATAAAAAAAAGCTTAAAAACAGCAGTCTTCATGTAGGCAGGCAAATGCTGCATGCTTATCAATTAACATTAAAACATCCTGTAACCAATGAGGTTATGTTGTTTACTGCTCCATTGCCCGATGATATGAAAATTTTTATTACGGAAGGGGATTTTTTGTGATATGCCTGAAAACAATCGTTTGTATCCATTAAAATTCAACCATATTTTTAAAGAAAAAATCTGGGGCGGAAGAAGGTTAGAGAAATTTTTAAATTTAAGTTTGCCTGGCAGTCATCCGATAGGGGAAAGCTGGGAACTGTGCGATAGAGAAAACGATGTATCTATCATCAGTAACGGTTATTATAAAAATTGTTCTCTGAAAGAGGTTATAGATGAATTATCCGTCGATTTAATCGGTACGGATAAAAAACTTGATAATCTACATAGGTTTCCGGTTTTAATCAAACTGCTTGACATATCGAATTTGCTGTCCGTGCAGGTTCATCCTGATAATGAAACCGCGATAAAATTCAAAGAGAGCGATCCGGGTAAAACGGAAATGTGGTATGTGCTTCATGCAGAGCCTGATACTAAAATAGTATATGGTTGTAAAAATGAACTGAGAAATTTAAAAAATTATTTTTCAAAAGAACACGAAAAACTGCTTGATTTTGTGCCTGTAAAAACAGGTGATGTTGTGTTCATACCGGCAGGGCAGGTTCATGCTTTATTGGGCGGCACTATAATTTTAGAGATACAGCAGAATTCCGACGTAACATATCGGTTATACGATTGGAACCGTACCGGATTAAACGGCAAACATAGAGAGCTGCATCTATATAAAGGATTGCGGTCAATCAAGAACCGCGATTTATCTAAATCCTTCACGAATATATTTGAGATTAACAGCGACTGTATGACGCAAATAGTTTCCTGCGGTTCGTTCAGGGTATTATACCGCAATATAAAATCTGATTTATTATGTCGGGCAAATAAAAAATCTTATCGGATTATTTGTGTTATTGACGGAACAGGCACTTTGCTTTACGGCAAAGACAAGGCAAGCAAAATAAGCCTTAATTTAGCGGATATTGTTTTATTGCCCGCGGCTCTTGGCGATTACAATATCATTCCTGACAATAATCTGAAGGTTTTTTTTGTCTCATAATAAATAAGGCTTTACTAATAACTGAATTTTTTTTATAATTCACAAAATTTTACGGGTACAATTGTTAAAACGAAATATAGAGAACTAAAAATGATAAAAAATTATTTTGAAAAAATCGGAAACTTTTTTTTTAAGTACAGGAGTTATATTCCGATATTAGCTTGTCTTTTATTTTTTTTCGGGCTATTGAACTTCAAGTATCTTCGTAATGAACATTCATACGATTTATTTTGGGAATTTTTATGCCTTAATATTTCGTTTGCTGGATTAGCGCTTAGGTTTTATATTGCATCCTATGTTCCTAAAGGAACATCCGGCAGAAACTCAAAAAGACAAAGAGCGGATTCATTAAACACGACAGGTATGTATTCTTTAATAAGGCATCCGCTTTATTTCGCCAATTTTATTATCTGGGTAGGAATTTCGTTATTTATTCATCAATTATGGTTCTCGATTGTGTTCATATCGATTTTTATTATTTTTTACATACCGATTATATATG
>JAGGZS010000078.1 GCA_021161885.1 bacterium | reverse complement strand
TTCAACTTTATTTACGTCAAATGACCAGCAAAGAATATATGAATTATCAAACGCCATAGAGATTTTTAATAATTTAATTTCACTTAAATTAAATAGAAAAGAATATCAAGAATACAAATCTAAAATATACAATTTCCAGCCATCGCTTTGGATAACTACGTTATCTGAAATTTGCGCTAATGAGCAGATTGAAATTGAGCTGCCTTCAATAGATTTCTTAACGTATAATTTACTTGATAATATTGACCTATTCTATCGGATCGCCTCAAAACGCGATGACTTTTTTCTGGTTAATCTCGAAAAAATTCAAGAACAACTAAATGTCGACAAATCCATAATTATTGTCGGCGGGTTCCATAAAGACAGTTTCGTAGATTATTTTGAAAAAACAAAACATAGTTATATTGTTGTGTCCCCTAAATTCAAGGATATTGATTCCATAAGTGATTACAACAAAATCTTCAGGTTAAAACATATTTCCGTTCCCGTTAATTATCTTGATATTCAAGCGACAAAAGGCACACAAGTAGAAACTCTTATCGCGAAAAGGCTAAGAGAGGCGTTCCTTCAACAAAATAATGTAAACCCCGCTGTACTAAAAGCCATATCTGAAGGCAGGGCACTTGCATTAAAAAACATTAAAGATATTGATATTAACGCCCTTTTTAAAGGTACGCCTGAAGAAATAGCCGCAGCTTTAACAAATGATTTTGAGGGGGTAACCGAAGACACTTTAGCCGCCCTCGCTTTGCGGTTACGCGGTCCCCCGGGCAAACAGCTTATCGCTGAACTTAAAGAATCATTTACTATCATGCAAAAACTATTAATTAAAGCAAAAAAAGACCGTAAAGACCCTAACATAATCGCGGAAAAATATATTATTGTATTAGGTGATAACACAACAGAACAAGAATTTATGCCTAAAAATCCCTCAAAATCAGTTATTAGAGCTCCTGCCGCTGAAGACGCGGTTGTCATTGGGCTTAATACACTTCGTTACGGTGTTTCAACCACCGCAAGACAAAAAAAATTGAGGCGCCTGTTAATAAAAGACGCTTTAAACATTAACACCGAATTTTCCCTTCCTAAAGGAAAAGACCTGAAAGAATTAAAATTATTCTGGCGAGGATTATATGCCGAATTAAATAATGTGCCTCACAGAGAATTTAATTTCCGCACTACAAGCACCAGCTCCGAAGCGACTTTTTTTATTCAACAGCAAGATGATATACTTATTATTGAAAATATTAACGATCCGACCGATATATTATCCACAAAAATAGATACTTTAAACTCTTTATACTATTTTGAGAAACTAAACGATAAACCACGCAAAAATGTAAGCATACTGCCGTTCTTTGCCGACGGAGTAGGCTCATCTATCCGCTGGATTCATTCTATCCGGGGCATTAGGCGAAACGCTCCGGATGAATACCTTTCGATAGTACTATTCGATTTACCACAAAATAGAAATTTTACGGCTAAACAGCTTGACGGAGTTGTTGATGAAATTATATGGGTAAAACCGGAAATGCCATTAACAGCTGCCGATATCAGCATAATGACAAATTTTAGAATAAAAAATTCCAACAGGGCGCTTTGGGAATTTTTAGTTCAAAATATTATCGATATGGATACAAACATAAAAAAAGCATATATATTTGAACTTTTTGTACCTGATTACGATTTTTCAAAAAATTTTCCTGATGATCCCGCTGACTCAAAAAGAACTGTATATGCTTCATCATTCTTTGAAATGAAACGGCACATTAAATTCCCACTTACCGCTTCAGACAAAAAAACAGCTGATGAATTTTATGAAAAATTGGGATTCGACCCTAAACAAGAAACCGTTATTGCTTTCAGCCTGCGGCTCGATATGAACCTAACCGATGCTGTGAGGCATACAAATATATATGACACGGTAAAATTTATTAAATTGTTGCAGGCGAAATCTCTTGCAAGAACAGGAAAAAAAGCGAAAATAATTTTTTTTGGCAACTCTCCACAAACATTCGCAGATCAGTTATTAGACGAATTAGCAAGAATAGAACATCTCTCCAAAGATAAAGATTACCTAAACCGTATTCGGGCTTTAACACTCGAACTTGTAAATGAAACTAAAAAATTAAAAAAATTAATGGATGACGACCCGGACGCAATCAATTTTACAAACGCATGGATTCTTAAACACAATGAATTCGGAAAAACTTTTAGTTTAGACGAACAAGCCGCTATTTTAGGGCGCGCAACTTTTGCCACAGGCACAAATTCAGGCGCTCTTGACCTTCCTCTAGCATTAGGAGTGCCGGGCGTGCGATTGACCGAATACCACTATCTCGGATATAATGAATTTCTCGCTAAAGATTTGACTATTAATATATACACACCTCATAACCTAAAAACTACAAAAAGTTCTTTTGTTCATTTAGTGGCTAACCGGTCTGATGTGGAAACATTTTTAACATTTTTAACATCAACCCCTATTCAAAACGATCCGCAGGCTGTAAATAAGGCATACGATGAAATGTTTGACTATATCCAGAAAAAACGGATTATACCCGATTTACCAACTCCTAAAAATATTTACCATGTAAAAAGAAATAACGATATTATGATTAAACCTTTTAAGCATAAAACACACCCTATACGTAAATATCCTAAATCTTTCAAAGCATTAACGAACTCTTTTGCAAGATGGGGTATTTTAGGAACAGATAATATTTTCGACAACAAAGAAAAAGCTAACGATATGTTGTCGCCGCAAGCCTACAACTTTGTGTTCCCTTCCGGAAAATCGTATCCTAAATTAACTATTCCCGTTTTTTTTGGCGTCCATTCTCTGCAGTCTATTCCCCTTGAACCTTATTTAGCTGTTATTCCTGCTGATTTTAAAATACCCTATAAACAAACTATGAGAAATGATGATGGAATAATGAATTATTTCTTTAATGCCGAAAAAATTTTTATCTGGGACAAAAAAGAAGCGAAAAATATTCTCTCTGTTTATCCTAAACTAAAAAACAAAATTATTATGGCTGACGAAGCGGTTAAACCATCTACAGCTCGACTGTTAACTGCTATTCCCGCTGTTAAAGCCGATTCAACAGCCTTTCAACTTATCACTCTTTTAGAACAATACGCCGGTGAACGTTACAAAATATGGGAAGACTATATTACCGTTAAAAATTTTGAAATTATTCAAAACGCTCTTACCCCTGATAACCAAAAATATTTATTAGATCATGTCAACGATATAACATGGAGCGCAGAACTAATAGACCTTATAGTAAAATATTATAAAAATAAAAACGACCAATCCGCTATCGACGACTTAGACTATGTAGGGCTTTGGTTGATAAATAAAAAAAATCAGCAGATAGACGACCCTGTGCCATTCCTGTTTACTGTAAAAGATTACTATGATATAGCAGGAGAAAATATTAAACGCGGTTATGGCGCTAACGTATTTCTTTCACAATCCGCCCTTTATAAATCATTTCTTGCTATCGCAAAAGGCGCTCCTATCGAGCCGTTAGCAGAATTATTAAGGTATCAGGCTCGAATCGTTAAAAAAATGGCAACTGAAGGATTTGACAATAAAGACAGCGAAAGTGTCAAAAAATTCCGGCAGGATGTCTTAGCGGAACGAACATTAATTGCCAATTTCATCAGCGCTTACCAAGTTGTAGTTAGAGATATCAATATTGGATTTAAACCTTTAGAGAAAAAAACCGTCTTTCCCGTATCAATCAGAACAAGAGAACTTGTTGAATCAAGTTTATAATTTTTTTCTATCATAAAAACCTAAAAAATCTCTACAACTTTTAAAACCGACGTGATGACCTTGCTCACTTCCTCTTCAGTCATTGAGGGAAAAAGAGGCAACGTAATTGTGGTATCATAAAAATTTTCAGATATAGGAAAATCCCCTTTTCTGAAACCGAAATTTTTACGGTAATACGGTTGTAAATGAATAGGAATATAATGGACATTAACCCCTATCTGTTTTTTTCTTAAAAACTCAAAAATTTTTTTTCGTTTACTTTTTAATCGACCTTTTAAATTAATAGGATAAATATGCCATGCCGACTTAACCGTATCGGCTTCTTTAATATAATCTATGGAATCGATATTTCTAAAACTGTTATGATACAATTGAACTATATTACGCCGTTTTTCTAAAAATTCGGGCAGCTTTTTAAGTTGGGATATGCCTAACGCACACTGTATATCGGTTATACGGTAATTAAACCCTAAATTCTGCATTTCATAATACCACATTCCGCATTCGGCTTTATCAAAAGAGGCATAAGTAAACTCGGTTTGCCTTTTTGTTATCCCATGCGATCTAAAATGAATCATTTTGTCATATAAATTTTTATTGTTTGTTGTTATCATTCCGCCTTCACCGGTGGTTATATGTTTCACAGGATGAAAACTAAACACCGCTGCATCAGAGTGATGACAAGAGCCTATTTTCACGGCATTACCATTTTTATCTTTGTAAAACGCTCCTAACGCATGGCAAGCGTCTTCTACCACTATTGCCCCTATATTTTTCGCTAACTCATATATCTTATCCATATCACAGGGATAACCGCAATAATGGACAGGGATAATCATTTTCGGGAAACAATTGCGCTTATCATTTATATTAGACAGGGCTTTTTCTATCGCGTCGGGCGAAATACATTTTGTATTCGCGTCTATATCAGCAAAAGCAGGTTTCGCCCCGCAGTATAAAGCGCAATTCATGCTTGCCGCAAAAGAAATAGGAGAACTTAAAACAATATCGCCCGTTTTAATGTCATTGGCAAGACAAACAAGATGAAGCGCGGCTGTTCCGTTCGCGCAGGCAACCGCATAATCAGCACCCGCATATTCCGCAAAATTTTTCTCAAATTCTTCTATTTTAGGACCTTGAGTTATCCAGTCCGAACGTAAAACAGATATTAACTCTTCAATATCGCACTCGTCTATATACTGCTTGCCGTAAGGAATATATTGTTTTTTATTTTGCATGACAACTATGGGTTGACTATATTAAATTTTCTAATTCTTCTAATTTTTTATGGACAACAGGATTATCAGGATAATATTTAAGCGTTTTTTCCCAAATCGATAAGGCTTTTACTAATTTTTTTTCTTTATGAAAAATTTCACCTTGACTAACAGCGTTATCTATATGATTCAATAAAAGTTCCCTATCAATTTTAAATTGAAAAGAAGAATTAAATCTGTCCGGCTGCACACATTCCCTATAATATTTAATTACACAGTTCCCGCAAAAATCAAAATAATTACCCCGGTAATAATTATCAAGCCATATATCAGCCATATTTTCAAATTCACTCGGCATAAAACCGTTAAATTTCTGTTTACACAAAGTCAACGATCCGTCAGCGAAAACCAACTGGGATTGAGAAGTTTTTAAACATTCAGAAAGTGGAGTCAAAGGAGCTAAATTTATCTGTGCAGAACGGCTGTATGTATCGCAGTAATCATTAAACGGCTGGATTAATACACAATCAGCTATATTAGCCCATCGTTTATAATAATACTGTACTCTATCCTGATTTGAAATCCTGTTGATTGTCTGCACGACAAGATAAGGTGTTTCGCTGCCCCGTTTCTTTTTTATATCGTAAACCATATCAACAACAGGTTCAGATTTTGATAAATTACCGCTGTAAAAAGTGTCTAACGCATCAATATTAATAGTCAGAATATCTAATTTGCTGTCTATTAAATTATTAACAAATTGTTCATCAACAGATGTACCGTTTGTTTCAAGACAAACCGATAACACTTCTTTTTCTTTCGCTAATTTTATAAAATAAAATAAATCCCTATGCAATGTCGGTTCTCCGAATCCGGAAAAAACCAAATACTGAATATCAGGAGAAAACGATTCAAGAATTTTCAAAAATTGTTTTTTAGAAATATCAACATTATCTCTATCTAAAATACAATGCGGACAGCTGGCACAGTTTAGATTACATCGATTAGTCAACTCAATTTCTAAAGTAGACGGTTTTAACTTATTTATATTGGATTTTAAATTATCTAATACATTATCATAGTTATCTAAAGAAATTTTCAGTATATCAGCAAAAAAAGTCTTCAAAAAGCATATATCTCTTTCAATATATACCGGATAAAATTGATGCCGCTGGGAATGTTTTGCCACAACTTTTTTTACATTTAATGAATACAAAATATCAAAAACGGTTATTTCTTTTTTATATCTATTATTCAGAACTTCTTTTTTCTTAGCGGTAATTCGCTCTATATCAACAGCCGGATTAACAGGTTTAATTTGTTCTATATCATCTTCGATATTATTTATTTCATCTTCAAACTTCTGGTTTAGATTATGCTGGCAAAGAATTATTTTAGATAATGCCTCCGCAGGCACAACTAGCACATTCTCACTGGGATACCTTAATCCGTAAATCACGCCGATTTTATGGTATTCAGTTATAAGCCCGTCTATTAATTCGGGTTCGATTAAAGGTGTGTCATCAGCTGTGATTAATACAGCCGCGTCAAATCTGTTTGCGCAGCAATAATTTTTAAAAAACTCGCTGTTGTAAAAACCGTAAGAAGGAAGTTTGTACAATAAGTTAGATTCCAAAGACTTATTTTTCTCATCAAAAGAAAACGATTTTCCTTGTTCGATACGCATTAATTCAAATTTATCGTTACTATTAACAAATTTTTCTGTTAATTCAGCAATTTTACAGTCGCAATCCGAAACGGAAGTTACAACAACTATCTTATCAATTATTGATAAGTTACGCATTCTATCCAACAACATTTCAAATATGGTGCTGCCGTTAATTTTTGATAATATTTTAGACGATAACCCGCGTTTGTTTTTAACTGAAAAACTCGCATGAATAAAAAGATATGACCGCATAGAAGAGATACAATCCTTATGC
>JAGGZS010000314.1 GCA_021161885.1 bacterium | reverse complement strand
CGGTATTGCATTGCTGACCGGAGCAAGGCAAATAAAAAACCAGCACCAGCCGAAAGCCCAAAGAGATTTCTTTTTTATAAAAAAATATTCCGAGACAAAAAATAACGACACAAGTAAAGCGATAGAGCAAATAACCTGCACATCTAAAAAATTACGTTTATACCCAATATTATAATCAGCCAACAATGTAATTGGGGCAAACGCCAATTTTATATATCCAAAAAACACTGTTGACATTGTATAAAAGTTAGAAGAAATTTTTCCGCCCGGATAAACCAAATGATCTACGTTCGGGTTGACCATCACAAAAAAACGGATATACAAGTAAAAAACACTTATCCCGATAAGCAAACACAATAAAACAAATTCTCTTCTAATTGAAATTTTTTTATAAAACAAAACCATTAACAATAATATTGGATATACGATAGCCGACTCTTTAGCGAATAAAGCAAGCAAATAAAGAAAAGCATGCAATGAATCAATGACTATTTTTTTGCGCGGCGATAAAACTTTTTCTCTATAAATTGAATAAATAAGCATACCCGCCATACAGAAAAAGACAACCAGCAAATCTTCCCTGAAACCAACGGCATTGACTGGTTCGGTAACAAGAGGATGAACAGCGAACAACAAACCGCCGAATAAAGATGTTTTTTTTGTAAGTCCAAGCCCGATAGACAAAAATAAAAAAACAAGAAGAACATTGCTTATATGGATTAATAAATTGGTAAGATGCGAACCCCAGCTTGTGCCTTTGAAAATAAGAGCGTCTATAAAATAAGTAGCTGTAACTGTTGGGCGGTAACTTGCTTCGCCAAAAGCGTATTCTTTGCCTTTACCGACAATCCTAAAATATTTTTCAGAAAACAGATACCTTATGTTCCATAAATTAAAGACACGGGTGTTTTCGCCTATAACAGTATTATCGTCATAAACAAAACCGTTATCAAGAATGTTAAAAAAAGTGATTACGCTAAGCAACACCAGAAGAATGCAACTTAAATATCTCGTCGATAAAAAACCAGATTTATTTATTTTAAAAGACATAAAAAATAATTATTTTTTTTGCTCGCCTAATTGCTCTATCTTTTCGAGACTTTTTCGTGTCGCCAGCTCCATTTCAGGATCAGGTTTAAGGCTAAGCACAAGATTAAATTTTTCTTTGGCTTTTTCGTAATCTCTCATTTCCATAAAACAAATGCCCAGATTATACGGGTACAAATAATTTTTCGGCGCCATTTTTGAAGCGGTTTCCCATGCCTGAACCGCTTTATCGATATTGCCTTTATCTTTATAACAAATAGCGAGATTATAATAAGCGTTAACATTATCGGGATTAAGTTCCAATGCTTTAAGATGGCTTTTTATAGCCAGGTCCAGCTTGCCGCTGTTGCCGTAAGAGACACCGATATTATCATAATAATTCGACTCGTCAGGGTTAAGTTCAATAGCCCTTTTAAAAGACGCGATAGCTTTTTGGTTCTGCCCAAGTTTACCGTATTCTATGCCGAGTCCATTATGGGCGTAATCATTATTCGGATTAATTTTTATCGCCCGCAAGAACACTTGCAAATCACCTTTTTCAGCGCCATCTTTTTTCCTGCCGCAGCCACTGGCAGCGCAAATCGAAAAAATTAATATTAAGGATAACAATACATTTTTTTTCATTTTATCTACCTTTTAAGTCGCAACAATATTTACTGGTTATCTTTTTCCGCCATATAAGCGTCAATATCTTCCAACTTCTTTTTCGCTAATTGATGGTTGGGGTTTAACTCCACAACCTTTTTTAAATATCGTTCAGCGAATGACTTATCGCCTAAAAATTTAGCGCATTCGGCCATTGTAAAGTAAAGGCTTTCATCCGCTTCTTGTTTGGACAGTTCAATAAATTCAGAAAATTCTTTCAATGCTTTTTCATACTTCTTAATCTGAAAATACGCTACTCCAAGATTCTGGTGCGCTTTAGCGTAGTCGGGTTTTACCTCGATAGCTTTCTGTAAAGCCGCAATAGAATCGTCTAAACGCCCCATATTGCCGTATAGCGCGCCGATATTAAGATAAGCCATTGTATAATCGGGTTTTATTTCAATAGATTTTTTAAACTGCTCAACTGCCTCGTCAAATAAATTAAGCTGAGCGTAAACCACACCGAGATTATTTCGAATCTGATAATCGGCGGGATCAATTTCCAATATTTTTTTATACTGTTCAATCCGTTCCTGCGCAGTCAGCTGTTTAGGGGCATCTTTGTCAAAAAGAGCTTCATCGCTAAAAAAATCATCATCTTCTTTAGGTCCGCATCCACTTAAAAAAGTAAAACATCCAATTAACAAAAACGATAACAATGTAACAAATTTAAATCTATTCATAAATTCCTCCTTATTTTATAATCAATTTTTTTCAGAAACAATTTAACTATAAACAGCAAATTCTGGATTAAAATACCAGCATGAAGTTTAGATTCGCCTTTTACCCTGTCTTCAAAAACAATAGGGATTTCTTTTATTTTAACTTTATTATAAACACAAATATGAAACAACAGTTCCGAGACTATAGAAGGTCCTGTTGAAATAAATCGATCAAAATTAATATTGCGCAATAAAGAACTTCTAAAACAACGGTATCCCGAAGAACAATCTTTGACCGGAAACCATAACATCAAACGAATATAAGTATTGGCAAGTATACTGACAAAAACCCTTAAAAAAGACCGCCCTGTTTCTTTGCCTCCTTTTATAAACCTTGAGCCTATGACAACGTCATAATCTTGGGCATACTTAATGAAATCGGGTAAATATTTAGGATTATGCGAAAAATCAGAATCCATTTCAACTATTAAATCAGCATCGGTTTTAAGAGCCTCAACAAAACCTTTAATGCCTGCTGCGCCTCTGCCCCTTTTCCCTTTCCTGTGAATAATTTTCACCCGTGGATTTTGTTCAGCTATTTTATCAACTATTTCGCCCGTTCCGTCAGGAGACAAATCATCTATTACCAGTACATAGATACTATCATCTTGACAAAGAATTTGTCTAATAATATCTTCGATATTTTCAGCTTCATTATATGTAGGTAAAGTTACAACTGTTTTCATAATAAAATCTCTTTTAAAAAAAGTATTGTTCTGAATTTATGTACATAATAGCAAATTGGTTTAAACAGGTTAATATTTTTTTAATAATTAGATTAAATTATCGTCAAAAAAGATAATTTTTTAAAATTGTTAAATTTCAACGCCAAATGTTCTTGACTAAATTTTATCTATCAGATATTATAGCGAAAAATCAGGTCAAAATTAATTTTTTTTGAAATAATTTTGGCGGCGTACCCAAGTGGTAAGGGAGAGGTCTGCAAAACCTTTATTCATCGGTTCAATTCCGATCGCCGCCTCCAGTTGAGCATATTTTTTGATAACTTACAGTGCCGGGGTGGCGAAATTGGCAGACGCAAGGGACTTAAAATCCCTCGGAATTTTATTCCGTGCCGGTTCAAGTCCGGCCCTCGGCACTTGTTCATAGATTAAATTTTTCAAATTCCTTTTTTTTAAAAAAACCTTATCCGCCATTTTTAAATGATGAATTATCCTAAAATCTTGCGGATCAATTTCATTATCGAGATAACAGTAAACCGGCAAATTCAGTAAATTAGCAAGCCGTACCGCGAATATCACTGAAAAATTATCTTTAGCGCAGATCAAATCACACAGTTTTGTTTTGCACCGCAACGACACATTTTTAATAACCAAATCTAAAAAAACCTCGTTTTTCATTTCCGGTTCGGGTATGCCTATATGAAAAGCATCGAGATCATCGTGATAAAATATTTTATTTTCATCCTGATGAATAATTACCGAAAAATTTTCTTTCGTTTTAACATTTTCATCAGTATTATAAACCCATACGCCGCAAACAACCGGATTTTTCGGCAATAACAATTTCCCCTGCTTTATTTTTCTGTAAACCGACTGCCTAAAATTTTCTTCTTGTTCTATTATAAATTTTTGATAATTCTCAAATATTATTTCATTTGACGACAATAAAAAATTATTTAGATTATTCACATCGCTCTTATGTTCTAATGTGCACTTAACATTTTCATATCGCGGTTTTAACATAAACGGAACATCGCAGGTTTGAAATTCAGGCATTTTTTTGACGCTCTGCCATAACGGTTTTGCCTGCGGATTTTTTTTTGTTTTAAGATAATTAATCAATTTTTCTGAATAGCCCTGCACATTTATTCCCCACAGCTCATCGGACGAATTAACGGCATCCGCGTATTTAAGCAGGCTTAACATTTGCCCTATAGTTAATTTATCAATAAACGGTTTTTCAAGGGTAAACCGAAAAAAACAATCATATCCGTCAGGTAAAACATCCAGAAAACGGCTTGTTGTATCATCTGGATTACCGAGCTGAATATTCAGCTCATTCTTTTTAATTTTATTAGATAAATTACGGTGTTCCAAATCATCGGGAAACGCGAATATCACTTTATTGATACAATATGTGTTTAACAAAAAAAGTTCTATATACCGCAATGCGCTATAACCGTTTATACCGGGCTGAAAAACAAAATGGTTATTGCCGGAAATTTTTCCGAGTACAACAGCGCATGATTTTTTTTTATTATGACTTGAAACAGCGATTTTTTTTAAAAACACATTTTTAAAAATTCGTTCAAGTAAATCCACCCTTGATTCCAAAGAATATTTTTTAGATACATCGATTTTTGCTTTTTTTCCTATTTTTCCGCGAAGTGAACAATTTTCACACAAGATAGACAGATACTTTTTCCAATCCGCCTTATTATGGGCTAAAAAACCGTTTTTTCCATCTTCAATTATATAATTATGCTCGCCGACTGCCGATACGACGGCAGGTATGCCCATAAGCATATAGTTTCGTAAAGTAAGCCCGGCTTTACCTTGGCGTGACGGATCGTTAAGAAACGGAACAATGGCTATATCCGCTGCGGCAATTACAGGAAGCATTTTCTCTCTATATTCTTCAACAGGCAGAGCATCGTATAGTTTAGCGAAAGGCAATTTTTCTTTTACTGAATTTTTAACAACGCCGCCGTCGGTATTTCTAAACCCGCATAGTATAAGTTCAAAATTAATTTTTTCATACAGTTCAAAAAGTATTTTAGAAATAGATAACAGGTCGTGCGCATACACTTCGGCAAAACAATGAGACCATACGATTTTCAACTTTTTATTTTTTCCGGTTCCCTGTTTAAGTTGCCTGACTGGTTGGTCTTGACAGCATTGCACAAGATAACTTACGCCAAAAAATCTTTTGCTGTATTCATATAGAAAATGGCTTCCGCAGACCATATAATCGGATACAGCGCACATATCGTAAAGCTGAGGGAGCGATATATAATCGTCAAAATCAAATATAATGGTATGTTTATTTTTATACGGCAAAAAATTATCAGGGATATGAAATGTACTGCCGGTTTTTTGGATATATAAAATAGAATTTTTTGGGATTTTTTGCAGGATAATCCTTTTTTGGGAATCAGCAAGGCAGGCAGGCACGACAAGCGTTTCATATCCGCGTTTGCGCAGTTCATTTTCAACAAAAAAAACCCTGTAACGGCTTGACGGCATATTTTTATCGGATATAGGAAAAAAAACAATGGGTTTCATTAAGGAAAAACCTTATAAAATAAACTAAATATTAACTTCGATAATTGAAATTTTCTTTGTATCAACCTGTTTTGAAATTCTTCGGTTAATTTCCCGTTTGTGCGCATGGGATGCTATAATAATATTTTTTATGCAGTAACTTTGTATATCGTTAATGGATATAACAGGCAATCCGAAGTATTGTTTTTCAGGGGTTACGGGACCGGGTTCTATGACTGCGGTAATATTATCCGTGTTTAAGGCGGATATAATAAGTTCTGCTAAATCGCCCTTACCGTAAACAGCGAGTTTTCCGTCTTCAGCTTTTTGGTATAGCGCATTGCGTATTTGATCTTTTATAAAGGAAAATTTTTTTATATAGTTTGCCAATTTTTCTTCACGCAGCAGCGAACGCAAAGGCGCGAGCGGATATTTTTTTTCTCTATCTTTTATTGATGAATATTTTTTTCTGCCGTAAAAAAATATACTGCACGCGAGTTTTTCCGCTTTTTTAAAATCCAGTTTGTTCTCATAAAGGAGATAGTCGTCAATATATTTAATAAGCCCTTTGACCATAGGCACAAAAGGAGATGAATCGTCAAAAACGCCCGGAATATATTTTTCGTATTCAGCCAAGAACCATGAGAGTGTGCTTGACGGACCGCTCGAAAGCCCTGACTCGATTTTCTCAAAATCCTCAAGCCAAGTTTCAAGCCCGTCAACTGTTGTTCTCCAGTAGTCTTCGGGAGACGGATGTAAAGGCTGAAGAAAAGGCACTTCACAATATATTTTTCCGCCGGGCTTTAAAATACGCTTAAATTCATCAATAGCTTTATGGGGATATTTTAGATGTTCAAGCAATCCGATACTGAAAACAAAATCAACTGATGAGTCCTCAAAGCTCAATTCATAAGCGCTTTTGATAGAATCCACCTCGCTTCCATCCTGAAAATCTACATTAATCGCGTGCGGTATAGGGCGTTGGTTACCGGAACCAATATTTACCACAACTTTCCCTTTTGTTTCTTGAATAATTTGATCTATGAAATTGGTCTGGTTAAGAGTTACGTGCAGAAAATCATCTCTGCCCTCATAACTTAATTTTGTTCTGTATGCCATTAAAAAAGCACTCCTTATTAGTTATAACCTATATTGCAAAAGCCGGCAAATTTCTATAATTTACTGATAAAAGCAGTTTCACATATAACGATAATTCAGTTTAATTGAGCAACTTCTATGCCCGAGAATCTTTTCATACTGAACCGACTAATTAAAGGAAAAATTCTCGGCGTCAAAAAAATCATCAAGAAAAAAAATATTTTTTAAATTCAGTGTGTATTTTTCTACACTCAGCAGTACATCTTTTATTCTGCCTACGGCGGTAGATAAAATTATATCGGGTTTAAGAGACAAAATTTTTTGAGGCGGCAAAATATCTAATCCGTATTTCTTCTTAAATTCAGATTGGATTCTTTTGCTGTCCGCGTCAAAAACGCCCAGAAGATTATCTTTCACGGTTGGATAAATTTTTTCAAAAAAAGTTCCGGCTCCATATACGTATATTTTTTATCCGCCAAAAAACTTTTTAATTTTTCCATTACCCCTTCAGGCAATTCATTTGCATAACATTTTCT
>JAGGZS010000074.1 GCA_021161885.1 bacterium | reverse complement strand
ACCTGTAAAGAAGCGGCACACAGATTAGCCCTAAAGAAAAACAACCTGTCTTTTTTTATAAAAAAGTTAGAAAATAAAAATTATTTAGACAGGCGGGTTAATCCGCAGGATAAACGGTATGTGTATCTTTGTATAACTAAAGAAGGAAGAAAATTTTTAAAAAAATTTAATAAACTGGAAAATAATTTTTTTGAGAAAATTTTCAACGGCTTCAGCGAACCGGAGTTATATCAGTTTACCGCATATTTAAAGCGGTTATCCGATATTTTCGCATAGAATATTTTAACTTGGTAATTCCCTGTCAGCTTGCTACAGGGTAATAAGATTATCAAGATTTATCAGAAAATCCGGTTCCGAAGGAAAAATTCCATAATACCCCATAGCTTGCTGTGGGGATAGGAATTTTAGGATTTTCAATTTATTTTTTTTAGAAAGATAAAAAATGGCAAACATAGTTTTTTATATATCAGGGCACGGGTTTGGTCATTCAACACGTATGAAGGCGGTTATAGATAATCTTTATGAATATTATGAGAATATAAATGTTTTTATTCGTTCTAACGCGCCTGATTGGCTTTTTACAGATAACAAAAAGGTTTGTTTCGATAATGTAAAAATTGATGCCGGCACTTTCCAGTATGATTTTATACATCTTGATAAGGAAAAGTCGTTTATTGAATACGATAAATTGATGAAACTGCGCAATCAGCTTATACGTGAAGAACTGTTGTTTGTCAAAGACCGGAAAATAGATATTGTTGTAGGCGATATCCCTCCGGCGGCGTTTTATATATCACAAAAAGCAAATTTGCCCTCAGTTGGAATAAGCAATTTTTCATGGGACTGGATTTTTTCGCCGTACCTTAACGAATATCCATCTTATGATTATATAATTGACGATATGAAAAAAGGTTACGGTTATTGCGGATTACTCTTGAAATTACCGTTTGCCGGAGATTTCTCAGCCTTTAAAAATGTTGCCGATATTCCTTTAATAGTAAGAAGACCGAAAATTTCACCGGATACAATAAGGAACAGGTTAAATTTAACAGATGAACAGCGCCCGATAATTTTGTGTTCTTTCGGCGGATTTAAAGTCAAAAATTTTGATATGATAAAAACTTTTTGTCAATATGACGATTTTTTCTTTATTTGTTTCGGAACAGATTTTCAAAGGGGAAAGAATTATATAAGACTGCCTTTCAGAAACGAGTTTGACCATCCGTCTTTGGTAAAATTCGCTGACGCGGTTCTGTCTAAACTTGGTTACAGTACGGTAGCCGAATGTGTAAGTACCGGCACACCGCTTATTTATCTGCCGAGAGAGGATTTTGCAGAATTTTCTATGCTTGAACAAGGCGTAAAAAAATTGATTCCTTCTTATCGTATATCTTACGGAGATTTTTTCAGCGGATGCTGGGGAACACATCTAATTTCTTTTACCGCGAAATTTTTCAGGAAAAAAAAAGAGATAAAATGCTATCATAACGGTGCTCATGCGGCGTGTGAAAATATTATGAAATTTTGTTAAGAATAATGGAAAATAATTTTTTTACGGAATATATTAACAAAAATGATTGACGGAAAAATAAATTATTTGATAAAAAAACTGCTTTTTAAACTAACTGTTTGGACAACAGGATTATTCTGCTTTGTTATCGTATCTGTTCAAATCATACGGTTAATCGATCCAAAAATTTTACCAATTAAATACAAGGAACTCAGTAATTCTTCTTCGGCGGTTGTATTTTTGCTAACTGCTGTAATGTTATTTTTTACTTTTCTGATAAACCGGAAAAAATCCGATCATCTGAGAAATCATCTAAAAAAATATTTTATTTTATTAATTATATTCGGAGCTATTCTCAGGATTGGTTCAGTAGCAATGATAAGAAATAAGCAGGTTAGCGATTTTAAAGTATATCATGAATTGGCTGTATCGCTGACTGAGGGAATTGGTTTCGCGTATAAATATTTTACAGGGCTTAATGAAGACGTTAAACTCTATATGAACCGCAATGCCGATGATAACGAAATAATACCCACAAATTTTCGCCCGTGCGGTTATCCTGTAATTTTAAGTTTGATCTATCGTGTTTTCGGGATAAATCCTCTATGGGGCAAAATTTTTAATATTTTGTTTTCGCTTGTTACGGGGATATGCCTTTTTTTAATCTTCGTTGACATAAATATTCATTTTGCTTATTCTATCGCGTTATTTTGGTTTATTTATCCGGCGAATATTTTTGCCGTAAATTTATTAGGGACGGAAACCGTTTATTTAAGTTTTCTTACGGCATCGTTATTATTGCTGAAAAAAGCGTTTGCCTTAAGAAATCTATATAAAAGAAATGTTTTAATTGTTATATCGGGTTTAATGTCAGGGTACGGATGTTTAATTCGCCCTTATATTTTTATGCTGATATGTGTTGTAGGCGGATTAATATTGACCGATAAAAAATCTGAACGCACTTTTTTTTCAATCATTATATTTGTTATATCCTTTTGCGTGCCTCTTTTTTTGTGGGGGATACGAAATTACGAGCAACTCGGACATTTTCAGGTACAGCCGAACAACGCCGGGCCTACTCTTGCTATTCGAACCCGGCATATTGAACCTTTAATAAATTATAAGTACGAGTATTATGAAAAAAAAATGCGGGCAGTAACCGATGAATT
>JAGGZS010000198.1 GCA_021161885.1 bacterium | reverse complement strand
ATTTTATATTAAAAATATGTCTTGTAATAATTTTAGCATAATTTAAAAAAACATATTACAAACATAAATTTAATATCAATTTGAACGAGGTATTTTTAATGTATAGAGATCAAATAGAGGAAATTGTAAAAAAAATCCAGTTTCTTCCTCCGTTCTCTGCGGCTGTAAAAAAGCTCATGGAAGTAGCCTCTGATGAAGACTGTTTAACGTCTGATATCGCCAAAGCCATATCTGCCGATCCTGCTATGGCAAGTAATGTGCTGAACCTTGTAAATTCATCTTTTTACGGTTTTCAAAACAAAATAACCTCTATCAACAGGGCTGTTATTGTTCTCGGGCAGAAAGCAATTAAAAACCTTGCTTTCTGTTTTGCGGTATTTGAAAATTTTAAAAAAAGCAAATGCTGTTTTGACCCTGAAATTTTCTGGTACCATTCTCTGTCAAGCGGACTCATTGCACAACATCTGGCTAAAATAAACAAATATCCCAATCCTGAAGAAACTTTCTCGATTGCTTTGCTTCATGATATAGGATTTATGGTTCTGAACATAATAATCCCCGAAAGATTCGAGCGGTTTTACAATAAACCTATCTATCAGCATACATTAAAAGAAGAAAAAGAAATTTTTGGGATAACACATGCTGAAACAGGAGCGCTTCTTCTTGAACACTGGAATTTCCCCGAATCATTTTGCACGGTGATACGAAACCACCATTGCGCCGAGTATGTTGATTCAACAAATAAAAACCTGCTCGACATCGTAAAATTATCCGATATTTTATCCTATATCGCAGGAAGAGCGCTTATAGATAAACATCCAGGCAAAAATTTTTTTAGAGCATCAAAATCGTTAAATATATCGGTTGAAGAGCTCGGATCAATCTTTTTTAATTTTGAAAAACAATTATACGATATCGTTAGTTTTTTTAATATCACCGCACATGACCCCGAACCAAACGTCAACGATGACATCTTCAATACAATATCCATAGCAAGCAGCGACCAGCTTATTTTATCTTGGCTGAAAATCGTGCTTAACTATTTCGGGTACAATACCGACCCGATTTTTATTTTCCCTGACGACAACAAAATATCCACATCTAACAAAGTACTTCTGGTAGACATCAGTAAATTACCGTTATCCCAGTTCAAAAATATTGCAGATTACACACGGCAAACCGATACTTATCTTATCATGTTCGGGAAAAACAACGATTATTCCGATATAAAATATCCCCGCTTACCCTTTATATTCTCGAAAAAAAAATTTAATGCATTACTCAAAGGCAATTTCGATTTAGTTTCCCTATAAACTGAACTTTTCATGGAAACATTGTTTTGCCGAACCTATCAGAAAAAAACAATCAACTTGTTACAAAAAAAACTAATGTTTAACAATTCCTGCAGATAAATTTTTTATATGAGGCTCACCTAAAATAATTAATTAAGCAATAATAATACTATTTAATAATCCATTCTTCACTTTTTTGTTTTTCATCAATGATTTGGACAGGTGTGCCTGAAGGAGCGTTTTTCTGTATTTTTTCGGCATAAATTCTGCCTACGCTCTCAGTGGTAATATTTTCTATTTGGGCAATATTTTGATATATAACTTGCCTGTCCGCGTTTTCATCTTTTATCAGCTTTTCTATCTTTTCAATTTGCTCCTTGGTTAAATCCAACCTTGAATAAAATTGGACATATCCGTTTATATTTTCCCCGACCGTTCCTTGCGATTCCCATTTTAATATTTCATTTCTCCGCAGTTTACGGTTATTAATGGCATCTAAGGTTTCCTTTCCGAACTTTTGGGATATTTCACTGCCGGCTTGGGCATATACAGGTGTCGCAAAATCTAACGAGAACACCAACCTGCGCCAGAACGAACATGACTGCTTGCCGCCTTCGTTAACCATTTTCTCAATCTCGTCCGCATGTTCCATAACATGATTGTATACATCAATTCTCATATTCACATCTACCCTTAAAGGCTGTTCCTGCTCAATTTTGATAGTATGATGAGTACACCCTACGAAATTAAAAACCAATACCGCCGCAAAAACAAAGAATTTTTTCATAACGCCTCCTTTAATTAAAAAAGTTAATTGAATAAAAAGTCATGCAGATAAATATCAAATTTCCGATTACCTGTATCTCCGGATAAAGAAAGGTTTATTTTTATGCTGTTATTGTCAAGCCCTATAGACATATTGCCTTGTTTATAATCATGGTGAGACAACGATTCGCTTATTTTTTCATCAGCGGATTGAACACCTGACATTATTTTTTCAACCATAGCTTTATCTTTTATTATCAATTCTCCGCCGCGTTTATCCGCAGTGAGAAAACCTGTTATGTTATCTATTTTGTATAGAATTCCTGAAAAATGTATTTCACCGTTCCATTTGCCTGACATATCCATTTTTTTATCCATACCGAAAATAACCATTAAGTCAGATGATCCCAAATTTTTAAAAAAAAGGTCGCCTTGATAACTAACCGGCGACTTTTTTAAATCTATTGTAATTGCGCCTTTCATTCTGCCGCCGGCAAAAATTGCGTTTTTTATATTCAAGTTAAGTATATTATCGGAATAATTAAATTTGCTCATCATATCCAAAAAATCAATTTTTTCATATGATAATTTTTCAGCAAAAATGCCGCCTGAATAGACCATATCAGGTCTGGAGAGATTCCCGTTAATATCTGTGGAAGTTAAAGTAATATTTTTATACGTTAATTCGTTAAGCGTTAGGTTAAATTCCTCTAAAATATCCGCCAATTTATTATT
>JAGGZS010000303.1 GCA_021161885.1 bacterium | reverse complement strand
TTTCCCTATACTTTTGCAACAACCCCGAATTGTGCCGTTATGGATTGCGATAATATCTTTAACGATGAATAACCCGAACCCTAAACCTAAACCCTTTTTGGATTCGTTTAATTGTATTTATTAAAATTTTTCCGGAAATTTTTTTGGTATTCAGTTGCCTGTGCTGAAAATTTCGCCTCAAGAGATTGTTGCATATAAACATTTACAGGAAATCGGCATTGAGCCTGTTGAATTAGAGAAAACAGGCGCAGAGTTTTTTTTCCTATTTTACCCGTGTAATTTTCTCATATAAAATTTGTTGTTTTTATAAATTATTTCTGCTAATTCATCATCATAGATTAATTTTTCAATGATATTCCAGTCTGCCCCGGCTTTTTTCAAAAATTCATCCACAGCTTCCTGTCTCATGGGATGGACAGACGTTATGCTTAGCAGGTCGTTTTTTATATTTCCTGTAAACGCGAAAGTATTTCCTTCATAACCAATGAGATACTCAACATCAATATTTTTTTCTTTGAAAATTTGATATGCTGTATTGATAGTTTGTTCAGTCGCTATCGGTACCCATTTTTCTGCCGGAGGCCTAATTGGAATAGAGATATAACTTTTTACATTTTTCAGTCCGGAAATAAAATCAGCTATTTGTTTTATTTCTTCTATATTATCATTAATATCCTGTACAAGCATAGTTTCTGTGGCTGTTTTGCCGTCAAAGTTACGTGAGAATTCTGCTATTGCCTTGAATATTTTACTGATTTGCAAAGATTTATTCGGTCTATTGATTTTGCGCCAGATATTTTCGTTTACGGCATCTATTTTTAAAGAAACCCAATCGGCTTTAGACAGGTCATCTTGAACATCTTTGCGCCAGATAAGAGAAGCATTTGAGATAACGGCTATTTTGATGCATAGCTGTTTTAGTAATTCAATTTGTTTTCCAAGATTAATTTCTAAAGTTGGTTCTCCATCGGAAACAAAAGTTATATAATCTACAGATTCGCCCGCCTTTATGATCTTTTTTATTTTTTGCTCGGCAATTTTCAGTATGTCTGATGGATTATAAAATGCCTCTCTTTGAATTTGTAGTTTTACTGTTCTTCCAACCTGACAGTAAACACATGAATAACTGCATATTTTAGGCGGAATATTGTTGATTCCCAAACTTCGCCCCAAACGTCTTGACGGAACCGGGCCAAATGCTGTTAAACTTTTTTTCTCATCCATGATTTTCATCCTCAAAACAAAGTAATGCCATATCTCCAAGCCGGCAGTTACTGATATGCGATGATATGGATTGCGCGATAACCGGACACTTAACCATAAGTAAAAAGAAAATCGATCTCTTCACTTCAGATAATGCCTCGAAATTTCCTTGTCCTTTGCTGATGACCATATCTGCTTTTTTAAAAATATTCATGAACTCATCGGAACATAAAGATAAAACTGTTCCGGGCGCGTCAGAACCGCTTGAGATAATTTTAGCGGTTTCATCAATACCGCACGTATACGCATCGGTTGCTGTCGCGTCATTAATAATAGGTTTTTCTTTAACGGCGTAGATAATTTTTTTTGTATTATCCGATTTTTTGATTTCCTCTATCAAAATTTTATCAAAAACGGTTTCGCCCGCATTATCTGCTAAATAAAGTATGTTTTTCGATTTACTTAAAAAACCGATGAATTTTTCGAGGTCGTAAATATCCTTATTGGTGCTGGTTATAGATTTATGTTCGATTTTTAAAATTTTTTTCAGCTCGGCATTAACATCCAAAAAATTTTTTGCTCCGTAATCAATAATATTTCCGGCAATAGCCAATTCAACCGCGGTTGCCAATCTGTTATGGGCATTATTCACTTTATTTTTTAGCTTGTCATATATATCTAAAGCGAGATTGTTGCTTTTTTCTTTTATTTCATAATACGGGTCATTTTTTTTTGTTATCTTTGTTACAATATTATAAATAATTTTTCCCATTTCAGGAGGTGAAGAAGACAAAGGAAAACTCGGAAATATTTTTGCTAATTCATCTAATATAATTTTTTGTGTCTTTGGATTTGCGCCGGATATTCTTGCGGCATGCAATGCCTGCTTAAAAAAGCACGGGATACAATCTAAGTATGTTTTCATTTTACAGCCTTTATTTTTTATGTAATTATGTGAGTAATTTAATTAATTCCTATTTCTTTTAATATTTTTTTTGCGATTTTGTCCTGCGGATTTATCCTTAAGGTTTTTTTGAGAAATTCACGGGTTTTTTTGAAATCGTTTTTTTCATAATATAAAACAGCTAAGTTTCCGTATGCGTCTAAAAGGTAAGGATTTGCCTTTACGGCTTTTTGGAAACATTTTTCTGCGGATATATAATTGTCTAAATATTTATAAGAAATGCCCATTTGGTTTAATATACTATAATGGTTGGGAAATTTTTTTAAGGCTTTTTTTGATATTTTTAATGAATTTATATAATCTCCTTTTTTGCGATAAAGTTTAGCCAGCCGGATATAAGCGTAATCTACATTTGGATTGATAGTTATGGCTTTATTGTATTCATCAATTAAGGCGGGTATTTTTTCATCATTGGTTTGCCTGCTGTCGATTGGATTTACAAAGCTGTAACCGTATTGTTTTATAACCGACAAATTTTTATCTGTATTTTTTATATAAAGCAGGCAAATACTGTCGAAATAAACAAGAATCCAATCTTTTGATTGATGCAAAAAATCATGCAGCGCTTTATTGTCAGGGCCATAGGCGAGTAAAACGGAATTAAAATTGTATTTACTCATATTTTTTTTAAATTCTTCCGCAATTACTAATGATTTTCTAAAAGAATGATATAGTTGTTTGCCGTAAACATCGGCTCTGCCGTCAATAAAAACTTTTATTTTCGGACAGCCCCGATAAAGAATATATCCGCCGAATTGGTATGAATTAAAAAAATTACCTGAAATGTTTTCCTTAATTATAAAATCGAGAGCGTCAACGGGCACGACCGCTTTATTGATGCCGAGCCCGCATTTCGCGAATCCTCTTCCTTTATCAGCGATAGGAACTCCGTATTTGTAAAAAAATATAATCAAAAACAAAAAAAGAATTATTGTGAAAAGTTTTACTATTTTCGCATTAATTTTATGATTATGGATGATTTTATCCGCGGAAAAAGAGATGTTTTTTATAAATATCGGCAACGATATTATAGCAAATAAAGCAATATTGCGTTGCGATTTTACAGCTAAGGCAAAAAACAGGCAAGGCAGTAAAATATCTTTTAAACAAATTTTTTTTAAATTAATCAACAGTACCGTAAAAAGAATCAAAGAATAAACAATAAAATATTTTTGCATATAATAACCCGATAACGCGTTATCAAAGGGCGATAACCATTCCCGGTTTGAGGCTACATACCCTGCTTTTATTATTGTCAGAGGATAAAGGAAAACATCAATGCCGTTAGGAT
>JAGGZS010000214.1 GCA_021161885.1 bacterium | reverse complement strand
TTTCCCTATACTTTTGCAACAACCTCTAATTAGGAATTTTTATAGCGCATTCCTTCAAATTTTAATCGGAATAACTATATGTTATGCAGATGTCTCCTGAAACACATTAATGACACACGATTTGCACAGATTTACCGATAATTTTGCAGAAGAAAATTTTATCTCAACTGCATTTTTGAGCCTCGATAATCTATTTTCGGCGGGCGAACACTGATGACCATTGTATTTTTGCGGGCAAATTCCGGTGTGTTATCTTCAATGCACTGGCGGTAATTGTTGTAATTTCCGATAGCTATCCCCATAAACCCCGGTTCATCGAGATATTTTTCTATTAAAGCGGATATATCGGTTTCCATATCATGAATATATTTACCGCTCAATTTAGCGTTGTAACTATCTTCATTGATATTAAGTTGTTTGCCTATATATATTTTTTTGCCTTTTTCGCTGGCATAAGCGATTTCTTTGTCATAGTTTCCGCTCTGCCCTAAATTTTCAATACTTAAGTAATCAACTATATCAATAAGATGATAAATGAATTCAGCTAATTTATCATTACGGCTTATTTTTGTAGATTGTGTTTTTGTTGAATCCGGCAAACTCACTCCGATTTTCAAAGGAAACTGTTTTTCGTTGCGGCCGCGGACTAATTTGTCTATGGCGTCAAGATAAAAACTAATATCGTCAAGATGGTATGAAGAAAAAATCTCGTTTACAAAAGCGATATTCACTCCGTCAAACCCTGATATTTCAGTTTGTTTTTTATTAAATTTAACTACGTTCGCCACAAAACTTACGCACGCTTTTTTATTTTTTTCAGCGGCTTTATGCCCGTTCAGGCAGAAATACGCATGAACGGATATTTTATTTTCATGAGCTTTTTTAAGAAACGCAGGCAGTTGCGATAAAGCGATTTCGTTTTCTAAATCTATCCTTGCGAAAATAAGGTTTATATTTTTGCGTTTACAAAACTCAATGATTTCATCAGATTTTGAGCTAAACTTAAACAATTCTTTATTCATAACCCACATACCGCGCGGAAGCGACGTATAACCTGACGCACTTATATTTATGTTTTCCATTCTGGTTTTTGCAGATAAATTTTTTATTTCTTTATCGAGCAATTTTTTGGTAGATATGCGGTTATAGAACGCATTGCTAATTTCAGTGTACTTATTGTATATTTGATTAACAAGTTTCTCGTTTTCGACAAGTTTTTTTTCTATATAATCGATATGAGTTTGCAGTTGGTTGTTAAGCGCTGTTTTTTCGCCCAACATTTTTTTAAGTTCTTCAATGCCCGCTTCTTGGTCTTTATTGATTTTTAAATTTTTGTTTGCCGTAATTTTTTTGTTCAGTCCATTGATTAAACTATTGAGGTTAGTTGTTCTTGTTCGAAGAAGCTCGAGCTCTTTGGTTAAACCGCCTGTTTCTTTGTTGAGGGACAACAATTTTTTCTCAACGGCGAATTTATCGTCTCTTAACAGCATGATGCTTCGTTCCATTTCGTTGCGTAACGACGTAAACTGCTGAAGTTGGGTCGATAAGTAATAATTATCCATAGTCAGGTTGATACCCCATACAGCCAAACTAATAACCGCGGCAATAGATAACGTGAACCACCGCTTAGTTATCCGCCTTCGTTTCAGATCGCTTTTGGCGAAATCATATAAATTGCTTATTTGCGATGGATTATTTTCTGCGGTAAACTCTATTCCGAAAAAAACTTTATGCTGATCGGCGTTTACGGTTTCCCATCGGATTTGCCCTAAAAGTTTAACAGGTTTCAGCTTTTTAGGAAGCTCAATGCTGAGTGCGGTTATTTTGCCTTCTTTTATAATATTTTTATTGGATAAAGTAGATAAATTAAGTTCAACCCCAATTCCGCCATGCCCGATATTCCTGCAAAACCCCTGTGTATGTACTTGAGTGCCGGAATCTTCCAATGATATTTCAACCGGAATAACATATTCAAGACGTAAGTATTTGCGTTTTTCTGCCATTGAACAGGTCATATCAATCCCCTTTATCAATCTTTTAGCACACCAAAACATTTTTGTCTCATCAATCAATAATAATTAAGTAGAAAAAAATTTATTTAGTTCTATTTTTTTAGATACTAATACTGCCCTGCTCATTTGTAATCGGTAAAAAAGAAAACATGTTTAGAAATTTTTTTGTTTTTTTAATTGTAACTACTAACATAGTGAAGAAGTTATAAAAAATATACAAAAATAGAGGATATAGCTTGATGAAAAAAAATTTTTGCAGGAAACTTTATTTTTAGTAATAAATTTGTCGTCTTTCTCAATGCCTTGTTTAAATTAAAACATATGGATTTCAAACACAATTCACCATAAATTTTATCTAATCCTTTGTATGTATCTCGCTCTGCCAATGCGAAACTTGAGTTTCAACCTTCCAAAACACTGCTGCACTTTGTACCTGTATCCCGATATCAGTTTGTTCCTCAATCTATCTCTTAAACTCAGCGGTTTACCTCAAGACGCTTTACTCATTATCCTATCCGACTTTAAGACATAATCCTTTAAGTTGTAAGTTTATATCTGAAAAGAGGCTACGGTACGGTTAGAGACAAAAAGAACCAATGGATGCGGTTCGAGAACAGCGACGTTGGCGATGGCATTTAAACTTGTACAGGAGGCGAAGGTGGAAAAGAGATGGTCCGGCTTAAAGGGTATAAGCTGATTCCTTTTGTAAGGCTGGGAAAATAATTTGTTTGACTGGATATAAAAGCGGCATAAATAAGCAGGATATGTTATTTTCTTATCCACAATATTTGACAATATCTTTAAATTAAGGTGTGTCATAAAAAGTGTGTAAATGGTTGTAGTTTTTGATAAAT
>JAGGZS010000069.1 GCA_021161885.1 bacterium | reverse complement strand
TTTTTTTTCTGAATTACCTTGCGCAGAGTGTTGCTCAGCTCCGTAATCTGGATGGGTTTTACGATAACCCCGTTGAACCCGAAATCGTTATAATTGGCTATGATTGGATCGTTTGAATATCCGCTGGTAACTATTGCGTTGATATCTGGATCAATTTGAATAAGTTTTTTTATAGTTTCTTTGCCGCCCATACCATTTGATACTGTAAGGTCTAATATTACGCAGTCGAAAGTTTTTCCGGTTTGTTTGGCTGTTATATACTTTTTGATAGCTTCCTTCCCGTTTTTTGAGAATTCTACGGTATAGCCGAGGCAAAGAAGCATATTGCCCATAACTTCTCGAACCATTTGCTCGTCGTCCATAATTAAAATTGTGCTGTGTCCTTTTATAAGCTCTTCAGCCGGAGCTGTAATTTCGTATATTTCTTTTTGCGAGGCAGGTAGAAGAATGTGAAAACAACTGCCTTTGCCTTCTTCAGATTCCGCGAAAATGTATCCGTTGTGTTTCTTGATGATAGAAAAGCACGTTGCCAGCCCAAGTCCGCTTCCTTTGGCGGGTCCTCGTTGTTTGGTAGTGAAATACGGGTCAAAAATTTTTTCAATATTTTCTTTTGGTATGCCGTAGCCCTCATCTTTTACTGAAATAAGCACATATTCGCCGGGGTTGAGGTTATAAGGGTTATTATAATTAAGTTCAGTGTTTGACACGCAGATGTGGATAGCGCCTTTGCCGCCCATAGATTGTTCAGCATTAATAATAAGGTTTTGTATAACCTGGCTCATTTGCATGGGATCGGCATCTATATTAGACAGGTGCGAGTCAATATCAAATATACATTTAACAGTATTCTTTTTAAAATAAAATTGGCATGATTCTTTTATTATTTGTGATATATCAATAACTCTTTTTACAGGTGCTCCGCCTTTTGAAAAGGTAAGAAGCTGCCTGCTTAAATCTTTTGCCCGTATGGATGCGTTTTCAGCTAATTTAAGAACCTGTTTTGTCTTGGCGGGGATTGTGCTGTTGAGTAAAGCTATGTTGATGTTGCCGAGTATGCCGGAAAGAAGGTTATTGAAATCGTGGGCTATTCCGCCGGCTAATATTCCTAAAGATTCAAGATGCTTTACTTTTTCTTTTTGTTCTTCGATTTTTTTATGCAGTGTAATATCTCTTATAATAGCCATAATTCTTATTGCGTTATCGTTTTCATCTTTAACCAGCCACATATTAATTATTACAGGAAAAACCGTACCGTTTTTACGGATATACTCTTTTTCTAATTCTTCACAGCAACCGAGTGTTTTAATTTGATTATTTATAATATCGCGTTGAAATTTCAGCCATTTTTTAGGGGTAATATCTTTGTAAGACATAGTTTTAAGTTCACGCAGAGAATAACCTATCATTTTGATAAACGCTTGGTTTGCGTCTTCGTATATACCGTCTGACCTGATAAATACGATACCGTCGCTGCTTGTTTCAAAAAGCTGGCGGTATTTTTTTTCTGAAGCTAAGAGTGCTTCCTGCTGTTTACGCTGTTCGGTTATATCTTCGCCCGAACTTAAGAGACCGGTTATAAATCCGTTTTCATCTTTTAACAGGCTGTTGTGCCATGCGATTAACCTTTTTTCACCAGAGCGAATGTTAATATAATGTTCGTAATATTCTTGCGGCTGCACAATACCTTTGAAAAGGTCATCTATAAAAACGGTAAGTTTTGCCTGTTCGTTTTCCGGTATAAAGTTAGCGATCCAATTTTTGCCGAGCAGTTCATTTTCTTGGTAACCTAAAATTCTGCATCCTTTTTTATTTATTAACTGGATTGTCTGGTCTTTTGATATTACAATCAATATAACTTCTGCGATATCAAGATATTTCTGGACAGTTTCTTTCTCGTTACTTAAATCTTCCTGTGCTCTTTGTTTCTCGATGATTTCCTGTTGCAGTTGTATATTGCTTTGTTTTAATTCGGCTGTTCGCTTGTTTACTATTTTCTCAAGATTATCGCGCATTTTTTCCAGTTCGTCTTCCGCTATTTTTCGTTCCGTTACGTTTTGAATGGTACATATCATTCCGTCAAATTTGGTGTTTTTAATTCTCGGTATAAACCAGCCGGATAAAAAAACCTTACGGTTGGAAATTGTTTTTACCGGCAAACAATCGAAATACGATGCTTTTAATGTCTGGCGGGCGATATTGTAATACGGCTTGAAAAATTTTATGATATATAGAGGCAGGTCTTCGAAAAAATTTTTTCCGATAATATTTTTTTTGGTAAATCCAATAATATCTTCAAGACCTTTATTAATGTAGAATATTTTGTTGTATTTGTCAGTAACCCAAACACCTGTAATAATTGTTTCTATGATATTTTTGTAGAAATTTTTGATATGCGGGTCAGTTTTTGTTTTGCCGGAAAACAGGAAAAGTTTGTTTTTAAGAAGTTCGCGGGCAATAGATAGTTCAAGGTTATCGGATTTATCTTTCCTGAAAAATAATATGCCGAAAAAAGAGCATAGGAAGGCAAAAAAACTAAGAGCGTATAATAATCTGAAAGGGATCGGTTTTATTATGTCGGCTCCAAATGTCCATTCCCATGGCGTAAACGATCGTGAAAAGAGAAACGCTTTTTTGTAATTGCTGTGCAGAATATGTGAATTATTTAAATTATGGCTGTCTTTTTTTTCGAGTAATGTGTTTATCAGGCTGATTTTATTTTTATCGTCCAGCCAAATCCAATAATTTTTTTGCAGACTCATTTTTCTGATTTCCCGTAAAGCCGTTTTCTGCATGGCTTCGCGCGCGCCGATTTTATTTGTCTCTAAATTACGGCATAATTTTAAAATGCGGTAAATTGAATCAAGGCAGTTGGTTATGGTTTTGTTTGTGTTGTAGGTATAGTGTATTTGCAAAGCGAATATGAAAATCGAGATCAGGCAAAAAATAAAGAAGGATTTTTTTAATGAATAAATAATATGAATACGGCTGATATTATGTTTCATAAAACACCTTAAATTAATAAGCATTTGTTATTTTGCCATATTATAAACAAAACATAACAAAACGGCAACCAGATTAATTGCGGTAAACAATAATATAGATTACGATTTTTAAAAATATTTGTGTTGATATGCTTGGGATAATCTAAAAACTGTTGAACATAGAGGATACAAGGCTCGGCGTCGCTGAATATATAATCGATAAGCACGGTATTGAGACCATAGAATTAAAATGAGGACAAGGCGCGAAATGTATAGGCGGTGAAATCAAGGTTCAGTCTTTGCAAAGGGCTCTTGAACTTCAGAAACGAGGTTATATCATAACGCCCGATCCGTCTGACGAAATTAACCAGAAAGCATTCAAAGACGGTGCTGTAAAAGAGTTTGAATGCCATACCGCTTTGGTTTTGCCAGTGAAGAGGGCTTTTTTAATGAATGCGAAAGACTGCGCAAATTAGGCTTTAAAAGAATAACTCTGAAAACCGTTATGGACTGCGTGAACTGGCTATGGCTATTAAATGGTCGCTAACAGCTAAAATCGACCCGTTGACAACCGACGGCGTGCCGAGGGCCGAGCGGTACCGCGGGGGTGGCGTATGATGGAAGAATGGGTGCACCCCGAGCATTTATCTGCATTCAGCCGCAATAAGAGCAGTTCGCGTCTTCATAGATTGAGATTATTCTTAAGTGAACTGCTCTTTTTTTCTCTTAAATTTCTCTTTATTATGCTAAAATAGTTAATATCAAAAAAGTTATAAAATAAATAATATTTTTTACGCATTCCGGGAGGATATTTTATGTTTTTTTATGTCTCTAAAAACAGATTTTTTACTTTTTTATTTTTTATTTTTTTATTATTGCCGTCTTTAGTTTTTGCCAATGAGGATAAGAGTGTTTTAAAAAATATCATTATCCCGCCTAATACCGGCATTATCAAAGACTCCTACGATGCCGGCTCAGATAAAACAGTAGTTTATATTCAGGATGCCCATTGCGTATACAGCGTACAAAAAAACATCGTATCTCTTATTGAGCTTTTAAAAAAGGAATACGGCATTTCTTTTGTCGCGTCCGAAGGTGTGAGCGATAAAGTTGACGCAGTCGAATTTAGGGAATTTCCCCTTAAGGATACTCGAGATTATGTATCAAATAAATTTATGAAAAAAGGATTAATAAGCGGTGCTGAATATTTATCAATTACAGATGAAAATGATCTTGTTGTCTGGGGAGTAGATGACCCTGAATTATATAAAGATAACCTTGAGGCATATAAAGGACTTTTAAATGTTCAGCAGGAAGGGGAAGCTCTTATTGACAGCTGTTCTTCTTATTTTTTTGTTATTGGACAACATCTTTACAATAATGAATTTAAAGAATTTGATGCTGAAAGGCAAAAGTTTCAAAAAATAAATGATAAATCCAATATTAAGTTTTATGCGGATTTTCTCAAAAAGTTTGCTCAAAAACAAAATATTAATTTAGATAAATATACTCATTTTAACCATTTATATAAATGTATTGAAGCTAAAGAGAGTATAGATTATCAAGGTGTGCAAACCGATTTATCCGCTATATACCGTCTTATTATGAAAAATATCCCAAAAGATAAGCTCAATGAGTTTATGAAAAAAGATCTTTTTGCTAAAATAAATAGAATTTCCATGCTTGAGTATTACAATTATTTAAGCCAAACAGCAGATGACCTTAGTTTATCTTTAAGCGAGTACAAGAATTTTCAGCAGTACCGCGGTTATCTTCAAGATATTGATAAGCTCCATTACGGGGAATTGATTAAACAATGTAAAAATATTGAAAAGAAAATCTCTTTTTCTTTTCTATCTTCCCAAATTCAGAAAGATTGCTATTTGTATTCGAGAGCTATAGATATTTTGGGTAAATTTTTTAATTTGAATTTATCCAATGAAGACATATCGTTTTATAATAGGCATAAATCTTATTTTACTTCAAAAAATATTTATGGATTTTTAAAAAGTCAATCCAGCTCGTTTTCTATCCCGAGAACATATATAGAGAATGCGGAACTTTTTGATAATTGTGCTGTATGTTTATCTAATTTCTATTTATCCGCTAAAAAGCGCGACAACGCTATGGTTTCAAATATGTTAAGAAAAATGAACGAGCATAATGCTGATAAAGGTCTAATCGTAGCCGGCGGGTTTCATAGTGAGGGTTTAAAAAAGTTATTTAAAGAAAATAATGTTAATTATATTGAAATTATGCCGCAGGTAGATGCCGTGCCTGAAAAGACATCATATATCGATTTGTTAAACGGTAATGTTTCTTTTGATAATTTAATCGATTATACAGTAGGCGGCAGTTCTTTGGCGGTAGCCAGCTGGATGGAAGAATCTCCAATAGTAAATAAAGAGCGTAAACGGCAGTTAGGCACTATTTTCAAAGCCCAGCTTGTCGGTACGGCTATTGTGGATATGTCAAACAGTGATATCGATTTTTTACGCCAAGGCACAGAAAAAGCTCTTAAGCAGGCTAAAGCTGTTTTGAGTGAATGGCGTCAAACTCATGCGCCTTCGGTTGATCTTGTTGATATCAAAAAGGTGGGAACGGTTATTTTTGTTGTCGTTAATGTAAACGATACCCCAATAGTTTTCACTTATTATGATAAGTTAGATTATGTAGCTCGACAAATTCTGCCGCGTACACGAGTCCCTCTGGATATATATCAGAACAATGAATATATTCAGGAAATACTGCCTTATCAAACCTACCAAAATATTTTAGATAATGCTGCGGTACTTCCAAAATCGTTAGAGAAACCTATCCCTTTGCTTGATATCAAACCGGGATCAAACGGTCTTTATATGGTTGAACTTAATCAGGCCGGACGAGCAAAAATACTCAACGACCCGGATTTAATGGAAATTATCTATGACATAGGCGCCGCGATAGCCAATAAAGAAACAGCCGCTCGTCTGGAAGAGCTTGAACAGTCAGGCGAAAATAAAGAATATCTTAATGAGTTTTTCGCTTATTACAGTAATGTAATAATTAAAATGGCTAACTTGCTTCACGGAAAGTATGACGGGGTTGACGACAGGTTATGGTTCAGGATTGGGCTTTTAGGCGATAGATTGACTTCCATTTCTGTTGCTGAACATCTTGTCAGTCTTGATATAAATTCTTTTAGAAGCATAGGGTTGCTTTTTGCCAATATAGAACATGGTTTTCTGTTTAATGTCTATGAACCTCATGTGGTTAGGGCTTTAAAGACTTTTGAAATGACAGAAGATGAAATCGCGAAATTTAAAAACGCGGTTATTGAGTTTTTCGTTACTTTAAAACAGGTTGAACGGCTTCAGCAGTTTGGGTATGACAGAGAACTTGGCGATAAAACTTTGCGGGCCATGATGGCGCTTATCGGAACACCGTATATAAGCCGTTTTGAGTTAGATCTGCTTACTATGAATGACGAACAGCGGTTTGAACACGCTATAAACGTTATTAAACAAAAATATCCGAACCATAAAGATGTTATAGAACGGCTTGAGAGTGATCAGCAAAATTTATTGAAAAATATAAAATTGAAACTTGAACAATCTTTACTTGATACGGACGGACAATTTCAGTTTACTGAAAGGTCTGCGCAAAATGTTATAGATATTGATGCTCCCGAAACAATTGATGAAGCCGCCAAATTGCTTAAAGAGCATAATGTTGAGTTTGTTGAAATAAAATTTCTTGCTCCCGGTGGGGAAGTAAAAAGTGTGCTGGGATCAATAGACGAGATAAACGATTTTCTGGAAAACGGGATAGGGTTTGACGGCTCATCAATATCCGGTTTCGGGTATATATCCAAAAGCGATATGGTCGCAAGGATAGATCCGAAACGGTTAAAGATATATAAAGCTGAATTTGGCGAACCTGTTAAAGCATCTATCTGGGCTGTGCCTATGGATCCTAAAGATAACTTGCCCCGCAAATTAAAAAACCCGATAGATTTCAGGACGAAAGTCCCTAAAGCTCAGTCAAAAGACGATGTTATCGCGTTTATGAAAAATAAGGGCATAAAATCCGCACAGCTTGCCATTGTCGATTCAACAGGGCATTTGAAATATATATCTGTCCCGCTTGCCGATCTTGAAAAAAATGATATTTGGAAAACCGGAGTCAGCCTGACTCATGATGCTGCTGCTGACCTGCCGACAACTAAAGCGACACGGGGCTTAAAAGCTATACCCGACCCCGCGACTATGCGGGTTTTAGATTGGCATGACGGTTCAACGCCTGAACTGTTTATGTACGTGAATATGACATATCGTGACGGCAAACCTTTTGAAGGAGATTTTCGAGCCATATTAAAACAGTCTGTTCAACGGGCAAATGATCTTGGTTTTCAGCCTATTATGGCGCCTGAACCCGAGTTTTTTCTCTTGGATAAAAATGGCAATCTTATTGATAAACAAGGATATTATTCCGATCTCGAAAAACTTGCTCCGGCTATCCGTAACACATTGCAGGACATTATGCAGGGATCTAAAAACGCTGGTTTGCGAGTAAGGTATACACATCATGAAGTAGCTCCGGGACAGTACGAGATTCCTATCGACAGGAGCGACGCGATGACTATGGCCGATAATATTATGCTCTATAAAGAAATTGTCAGAAAAGCCGCCGAAAGAAACGGATTAAGTTCTACATTCCGCGCTAAAGTTAAACCCGATGAAAACGGAAGCGGTATGCATGTCCATCAATCTCTGATAGATATGAACACAGGAGAAAACCTTTTTTCCGATGTAAATGACTCAATGAAGTTGTCTGCCTTAGCTAAACAGTATGCGGAAGGGCTTATGGAGCATGCCCGCGAAATATCGGCGTTGACTAATCAGTATCCGAATTCATATCAGCGGCTTACACCCGGATATGAAGCTCCTATTGCCATAGCTTGGGGCTTAAGGAACCGTTCGGCTCTTGTGAGAGTGCCGGGTTGGCCTGATAAGTCAAAAGGAGCCGCCCGTATTGAATACAGGGCGCCTGATGCTATGGGTACAACCCATTTAACCTTTGCGGCTCTTATAAACGCAGGGATTGACGGGATAAAAAACGCATTAGTGCCCAGACAATCGATAACTGATAATATTTATAAAATGAATTCCGATGAAAGAGACGCGGCAGGAATAACCTCATTGCCCACAAGCATGGATGAAGCCGTTGATGAATTTGAACAAAGCGATTTTGTAAAATCTTTTTTACCCAAAGAAGTTAGGCAGTTTATTGTTTTTCGCGGACGTAAACTGGAAGAACAGATTATAGATATTGGCGAAACAGAAACTATTGAAGACGCCGCTAAAGCAATAAAAGAATATAACGTTAAGTTTATTGAAGTGAAATTTGTTGATCCCACAGGCAAGGTTCACAGTGTTCTTTCTCCCGCTGATTTCGCTGCAAGTATGCTTGAAGACGGAGTCGGGTTTGACGGCTCGTCAATCGAGGGATACGGCGGTATATCAGCCAGTGATATGGCTGTAAGAATAGATGCCGCAACTCTTAGAGTATATGAGGGGAAGGACGGCGCTCCCAATTATGCTACTATTTGGGCAACCGCGATGCACCCTGAAGAAAATATCCCTCGACAGCTTAATTTTAAGCTCGATAAATTTCAGAAACGCCATATTCCTCAATCCGCTAAGGAAGTTGTTGATATGCTTGAACAAAAAGGTATAGATAAAGTTAGGTTCGCTGTACCCGATCATTTAGGTAATGTCCAATTTCAGGAAATATCTCTGGAAAATTTAAAAAATAATAACATTTTTGAAAATGGTTTTTTACTTAACCAAGCTATACGAGAAGCTTTGCCTACAATGGCGGACACTTCAAATACCAAAGCAATACCTGATATAGCGTCTTTGAGAATTTTAGACCTTCAGGACGGCTCGCCTTTAGAAGCTATTATGATGATAGATATAATTAATCAAGACGGCTCGCCGCTGAAAGATTTTAGGACACAATTAAAAAATCTTGAGCAAAAAGCAAAAGAACTTTTTGACGCGGAAGTCATTATGGCTCCTGAACCTGAATTTTTTCTGTTAAAACCGGATGGCTCAATAGCCGATACGGACGGTTATTATGATGAGATAGGCGGAATGGATGTTAATCTCCAAAATGCTATGCGTGAAATATTGTTAACCGCTCAATCATTAGGAATAGACACCAGATACGTACATCATGAAGTAGCTCCTTCACAGTATGAAATACCGGTTGGAGCGAATACGGCGCTTGAAACCGCTGATAATACTTTATTGTTCAAATGGGTAGTTGAAAGAATAGCCCGAAAATACGGTTTGCAAGCTACATTTAACCCTAAACCAATTGTCGGCGAAAATGGAAGCGGTATGCATGTCCATCAATCTTTAAGAAGCCTTAAAACCGGAAAAAATTTGTTTGCCGATACATCTGATAAAATAGGATTATCAGATATGGGAAAATCATATGTAGCCGGTTTACTCAAATATATAAGAGAAATAACTGCCCTGACAGATCAAACTCCTGATTCATATAAACGCTTGGTGCCGGGGTTTGAAGCGCCTATCGCCGTAGCGTGGGGACTAAAAAACAGGACAGCAAGCGTAAGAATACCCGGCTGGGCAGACCCGAAACTCGCGCGCGCTGAACTGAGAGCTCCTGATCCAAGCGGGAACCCTCATCTTGTAATGGCGGCAATGTTAGCCGCTGGCATAAAAGGTATTGAAGACGGTTTACAGCCGCCTGCTCCTATAACGTCCGATAGTTATGCTAACGGAAATATTTATCATATGACTGCGGAACAGCGTGATGAACTTGGCATAACATCCCTGCCGACAAGTTTAGCGCAAGCTACAAAATTGATGAGTGAAAGCCAATTTGTAAAAGATACATTCGGCGAAGACCTTGTGAATTTTTTGAAAAATAGGCTGTATTATGAGTTGGGACATAAGCTTGATGTGGGCAATGTTGAAACTGCTGATGATGTATTAAAAGCAATAAGTGATTTGAATGTTAAATTTATCGAAATAAAGTTTCCTGATCCCCAAGGCGGGATTAAAGGAGTTTATGCTTCCGTAGGCGAAATAGAATCGTTTTTAAAAGAGGGTATAGGGTTTGACGGCTCTTCTATCGAAGGGTTCGGCTACATATTTAAAAGCGATATGGTTGCCAGGCTTGATCCCAGCTCATTTAGGGTTTTTGAACCGCAGCAAGGCGAACCGTTAACTGCAGTTATATGGGCTATCCCTATGGATCCTGATGATAATGTTGTTAGACAAGTTGATACAGCCGATCAATATTCTTTTCGACAGGAACCTAAAAAACCTGAAAATGCTCAGCAAGCTTATGACCAATTAATTTCAGCCGGAATAGAAACTATCAGATTATCCATAACAGATATGTCGGGGAATTTAAAATTTGTAGATGTTCCTGTAGAAAATTTAAAAAACGACGAGTTCCTTGAAAAAGGTATTAAAGTGCCTAAATCTATAACAGGAGATTTCGGCGATTTACGAGTATCAAAACGGTTAAGGATGGTGCCTGACGTAACTACATTAAGAATATTAGATTGGAAAGACGGCGAAAAAGAAGCGTTTATGTATGTTGACCTTAAAACATCAAAAGGCAAAGAATACAGAAGCAATCCTCGGGCAATATTAAAAAACGAACTTGAAGCGTTTGATGAAATGGGCTACACCTCCATCCTCGCGCCGGAACCGGAGTTTTTCTTATTGAACCCTGACGGTTCGTTGGCGGAACATAATAAATATTATGATGTTGCTTCCGGTTTGCCGGCGAATATTAAAACTACAATAAGAGATATTTTATCCGCCTCGGAAAGTATTGGTATGAGAATGCGTTATGCTCATCATGAAGTAGCGCCTTCCCAGTATGAGATACCTATGGAACGAAAATCCGCTTTGGAAATGGCCGATGATATTATGATATATAAATATCTTGTCCAAAAAGCTGCGCAAAGGAATGGATTGAAAGCGGTTTTTAACGCTAAGGTTTTCCCGGGTGAGAATGGGAGCGGAATGCATGTGCATCAATCGTTGGTAAGGAACTCTGACGGCAAGAATGTTTTTGCCGCTGAAGAAGCCAGAGCGTCTAATTTATCTGCGCTTGCAGAATCGTACGCTGCCGGAATTTTAAAATATTCGGGAGAATTAATGGCGTTGACCAATCAAAGCCCTAATTCATTTGAACGGCTTGTACCGGGTTATGAGGCACCGGTTTATCCGGTAATGGGACCTCAAAACAGGTCGGCAATGGTACGAATACCCGGTTGGCCGGATGAAAGTAAAGGCGCTTCACGAATTGAATTCAGAATGCCTGATACAATGGGTACAATTCATTTAACTTTTGCCGCTATGCTTCATGCGGGAAGAATGGGGATTATGGAAAATCTTCAGTCTCCTCCGCTGATTACACGTAACCTTTTTGAGGAAAGCGCTGAGGATATACAGAAACTTGGAATACCCACGTTGCCGGGTAACTACAATGAAGCTGTTGATGAGCTGGCGGGAAATACCGTAATGCGCAATTTGATAGGCGAACAAATGGTTCGTTATTTGATCGCTCGTTCGCGTGAAATCAAAAAACAGCGTTCTATGGAAACAAAGTTATCCGATTTTGCCGTCAGAGTTGATGAATACGGCAATATTCAGGCAGTAAGCGCAATAGAGCAGAAAAGGGTAAAAGACCTATTAATCGGTTCAGGAGTTGTTATTGAAGATTCACCAACTACATATATCAGCCCGAACGTTCAAGTCGGAGCGGGTACTTATATCGGACAAAACGTAACAATAACAGGTAAAAATATTAAAATCGGTGAAAATGTAAGAATTCTCGATGGAGCGCGTATAGAAAATATCAGTGATTTTAATATAGTTATAGAAGACGGTTCGGTTATCGGACCTGGCGTCTTGTTGACAGGAGGCGTCCCCGGGATAGATAACAAGGTTACTGTTATTTCAGGTCAGGTTTTCGGCGATGAACTTATCGGATTTAGCAGCCCTGAGAACAATCTAAAACCCGGAAAGACACTTCTAAAGCAAGGTCTTGAACAAGCGGTAAGAACTCAAAGGGTTATTATGAAATCTTTGTAATTTAATCCAGCGGGAACTCTCCGTCCGTGAGGTCGGGGATGAGAGCAAGTTCCAGTAGTTTTTCATATGATATGAAAAACAGGCTGGACAACTGAAAGTTGAAACAGAAGATACCCCGTCCGTAAGGGCGGGGAGATTCATTTTTATATTTTTTCTCAATATTTAAAATCCGCGTATCAAATTAATG
>JAGGZS010000340.1 GCA_021161885.1 bacterium | reverse complement strand
TGCAGAAAATTTCTGCGTAAAAACGAGTTTAGAACAAAAATAGATACCCTAAAAACATAATTTTTAAAAAATCAATCAACTTTTCAGAAATTTAGAAATTTTCCCTATACTTTTGCAACAACCCCATTTTACCAAGGCTACAGTAGGGCCGTCTAATCTTGAAGTTAAAACCATATTGTAAGCTGATGAGAACCGTTTTTTGGATAAAAAATATTCGTGCGGCGTATGGTTGTCATCACGTATATTAGGTATTTTAGGGGGTAAATCGTTGTAAACATCGGCAAGCAGTGAATCGACCGATCGGACGGCGGCGTTCAGCGGCACTCCTTTTGTAGTTACAATATAATAGATTGTGTCCGTTAGATTATTTGACTGCAAATAGTTTCTTACTGGCTGTTGAATTTTGATTTCATAGGTTGTTTTTGAGATGTATCCGGCTGTGGGCAAATCAAGATAAAGCACGTTGGTATCGGGAATATTTCTGGCGGATTTGTAATATTCGCCTATTTCTATTGAATCGGCACTGTTTGAGTTGATTATCACAAGGACTCGTTTGTTGTCGGTTAATCCTTTCTGAGCCTTTACTCCGTCGGAATACGGACTTTCGTTGCCGGCTTTATCTATTGCGGTTACGTAATAGGTATATTCTGTGTCTGCTGATCCGGTATCATCTTCGTAATAAATCTGATTGCCGACCGTGGCGATCAGGGTCGGCAGGAGAAAGCGTTTTCTGTAAATTTTATAGCCTTGTATATCCGGAATATTTACCAGTTCCCATCTTATTGTGATTTTATCGGATAGGTTATAGGTTCTTACAAATTCAGGGGACGCAGGGATTGTATTGTCTTTAGATACGGCAGAAATTTCATTGGAAAAATCGCTTTCATTACTGTTTTCATCGAGTGCGGTTATTTTGTAGGAATATGAAATATTTTTAAGCGGGGCGGTATCTGTGAATGTGGTAATGTATGATACTGAAGCGGCTAATTCGGAATTTCTGTATATATTGTAACCTGCCGTATCTTCCGAGGGGCTATGTTCCCATGTAAGTATCATTTTAAGAAAATCTTTGTGGGTAACGGATAAGTTAGATGGAGTAAAAGGGGCGGATGTATCGTCCGACGATGAAGTTGCGGTTGTAATGATATTTGATAACCCTGACATATTGAGCAATTCGTCTTTTGAATATAAAGCAAAATAGTAAATTGTACCTGATTTAAGGTGATCAATGATAATGTTTTCCGTGTGTCCTGATGTATTAGGTGAATCGTTGATTTCGCGCGTAGGCAGTGAGAGAAAATTTTGGGTATCGATTTCTGATTCGGAATATACAAGAAAATATTTCTCAGCGGTACCTGTTGAGCCGTCGTCGCCGGGGGCAGTGAATGTTATAGTTACGGACTGGCTGTTTATGTTTGAGAACGAAAGGTCTATTACTGCTCTGGGCGGCATTATATCTTCTTTTGCCCGCCAGTCTAATCCTGCTCGAAAAATTTTGTAATTTGATTTTGTAATATAAGTTAAACCGCCTGTGCCGTCGGCGTTTTTTGTAACAATATGAAAATAGAACTGCGTGTTTTCATCGACTACGACTTCGTCTACAAAAATAAAAGCAAGTTTGTTTCCGTTATTCGACCATGCGGGGAACATTTCGTGGGTATTTGTGTAACCTGTGATGTTAGTAATGTTGTTATCAAGGGTTACTGTATATATCTCGTAAGATTCGGTGGTGTCATCGAGTGCCTGAAAAGCTATTTTTGAGTTGTCCGGCGATAGTTTAGGATACTGTTCCGATAAACTGTTGTTTGTGATTCGGGTTGTTGTTTTGGTGGATACATCGATAATAAAAATTTCATCTGATCCTGTTTGGTCGGATACGTAAACAATGGTTTGCCCGTCATTGGAAAAGGATGGATAAAAAAAGTTGCGGCTTGTGTTTTGCAGAAAAATTTCTTCATTGCCTCCTTCTGAGTCGCAGATATATAAAGCAAATTTGCCGAGATATTTTTTTACGTAAACTATTTTCGAGTCGTCTGGCGATAAAGAAAATCCTTGTTGCTGTTCTACGCCGGAAGGGATTATTATTTCGCAGTAACGGTTTTGTAAATAAAATTTTTTAAGAATTTTTTTGTCAGCGATAACAGCCCATTTTCTATCTGACGAAATTTGGGGTGCCGGAGCTGATGTGCTTGATATATTATCGTCCTCATTCTCCGTGTATAAAAGTTCTGTTTCGTTACCGATTGCCAGCCCGTCGCCGTCTGTGGGCAACATCCATGCGTTGAAAAAATAAATCAGGTCGTTCCATCTGTAATACGATAAAATTCCTTTTGATTTGGGTGTTGCCGATACGGTTTGCGACGGTTCGCTTGTATCTATACTATCTTTTGAAATTATATAATAATAATAAGTGGTTTCGTTAGAGAGTGGTTCATCTATAAAAATATTGGATACGGATGTTCCCGCGAGAGAAAAATTGTCATATGGATCGGTTGACCGATATATTTCGTATTCTACGGCATCAGGCACAACTTTCCAGTAAAGTTCTGTTTTTTTGTTGCCTGCTGTCGCGACTGCAGGCGAGGGCGTATCGATTGCGTATACAGGTAAAATTACGGATAAGCAGATTAATATAATCAGAAAAAATTTAAACAATATAAGTTCCTTATAAAAAACACACTATATTTTAAATAAAATTTACAGGGTAAATATTACAACTTTTTCAATATTATTATCGTTATTTGGTAAGAAAAAGTTATATGAATAGATTTTTTATATAGCCTTTCTTCACAAATATAACTATTTATGATAGAAAAAGACGACCTTACCCCAAATATAATTGGAGTATTTTATACTTTGATTACTTAACCCCTGTAAAACCCGCTATTTTTTTAAAAACTCATAGGGTGTTAAATTGTTCAATGAACTATGAGGTGAACTATGAGGTCTTTGAGAAACTTCTTCAACTAATATTGATACAACAACTTCTGAACATAGATAAAGTTTAGATTTTTTTAGTTTTGCGTAGTGCTATTGCGCCTAAACTTATCATCAGAAGTCCTATGCTCATTGGTTCGGGAATTGCGCTTGGTGAAGCGGCAATACGAAATCCTAAATCAAAAAATTCAGACGAGGTGGTTACTTTTTTTCGATAATGTTTAGACAGGTAGCCAGAATTACTGAGCCATGAAGCACCGCGAGTTACTGCAGAACCGTTGTCTAATCCTTCATTAAATTCCCATACGTTACCGCATTGGTCATAGGTTCCATACGGACTTTCAGAGTCGGTATACGCCCCGACATCCGTACTGAGATAAGTGTTATTTGCGTAATTCGCGGAGTTGCCCGTATCGTTATCAGGGGCATTGTTGTTGGGCATAACATTTGAAGATGTAGCATAGTCGTAATATGTTTGTGTTGAGGAGTCGTAATAAGCGGCTTTATACCATTCGTCTTCACTGGGCAGCCAGTATGTCGCTCCGGATAACCGTACAATACTTGTAGGATTCGTCTGCCAGAGAGACATATCATAAGCTCCGTACTCGGTGGTTCCTGTATTTTGTCCACCTGTCGGCTGACCGTTATTAAGCCAGTTCGCAAATCGTAACGCATCGTACCAGCTTACGTAACACACTGGTTTATTTGCCCAGTAAGCATCATTATTTCTCAAAGTATATGTATAATTTCCTGTGTTACCGTTTTGTATTATCCCGCCATGCATAGTGTTAGTTTGCATTTCATCGTTGTATAATTGGTATGTATCCGTAGTAGCTACCGCGTTTAAAAATTCTGTATATTGCGCGTTTGTTACTTCGTTGCTTATCGCATATTCATGGTCTACCGACCCATATGGGGTTCGGTAAGGTATGATATCGTCTACGTTGTTTGCGTCACCAATTATTGCCCAGTCAAAGTTGATTGCTTCGGAGTTGACAGTAGCCAGTAATAATAATCCTGCTATACATACCAGTGTTAATTTTATTCTTCCCATTTTTCTGGCTCCTTTCAATCCTTTCAAGTCAAACCGTGCATTTTATTTAATAATAACATACAATGTTCTTTTTGTCAAATTCCTTTTCCGTTTTGATCTCTCAATTGACATTGAAGCGCAAATCATGGTATTATTGTAATGTAAATTTAAGAATTTTTTTTTATGGTTTCTATGACAAATTAATAACAATTTTTTTGGATAAAATTATTGTGGAGATTTATTTATGCGGTTATTCGGCGTGCCCATAAAGCATACCTTTTTTAAGTTATTATCGTTACTGCTTGTGGAACTGTTGTTCTATCAGCCTGTAAGTTTTGCGAGCCAAACATCGGAAGACGCCATACGCTCTGCCGTACCCGATAAATACGGTTCGGTTCGGATAGTTAAGACCACGGATGAGTCTGACAAGTGGATTATTCATATACAGGACGCCCACTGCAACCTTGAGGCTCAAACCAATATAGCTAAAATTATCCGCAGGTTAAAGAAACACGGGTGCATGGATATTGTACTGGTCGAAGGCGCGCAAGGAGCGATTGATACATCTGCAATAAAAAATTATCCTGATAAAAAATCAAAAAAGATAGTGTCAGATTATTTGCTGAAAAATTCTGACATTTCAGGATCGGAGTATTTTTCGATCCTGTCGCCTGACCCAATAGAGATGTTCGGTGTAGAAGAGAAAGGTGTTTACGAGAAAAACCTGAAATCGCTTTTGAGCTTAATCAATTATAAAGATGAAAATAACAGCGTGCTTGATAAATTGAAAAAATTTATTTTGGATTATCAGGATAAATTATATTCACCTGAAATGAAAGAATTCGTTTCAGCCCGTTACGGCTATTTAGATCATTCCGTTCAGCTGTCCGAATATTTGAAGAAAATTAATAAATTTGTTAAGTTTGATAATGATTTGTATCCGAATTGCCGAAAAGTTGCCGAAATTTATCGGTTAAAGAAAAAAATAAATTTTACCGCTCTTGAAAATGAGACAAGAGATATCCTCGATACATTTTCGGTTATTTTATCTAAATCGGAACTTGGCAGTCTTTTTAGGGTAAACTTAAGTTATAAGATAGGCGATATCAGCGCATATAAATTTTATGGCAGCATAATTAATTTAATGAAAGAAAAAGACATAGATATTAAAGAATATTCAAATGTCGCCCTTTATAGTGAACTGCTTAAAGATTTTTCCACAATAGATAATGAATTGATCAAAAAGGAGCTTGCCGGTCTTGAGAATGAATGCGCTTCAAAATTCTTTGTAAACGTGCGTGATAAAAACCTGTTTGAACTGAACAGAAGATATGAACTTCTGAGTGATTTTTTCAATATAACCCTTTCGCAGACGGATAAAAAATATTTTTTAGACAATCAAACTCTTTTTACCGCCAACTCATTAAAAAAGTTAATAAAAACAATAGATATGGAAAAAGAGGCTGTTTTCAGCCAAGATTTACAATTGTTAGATGACAGGCGGGAAAAAGTGAAAAGTTTTTACGAGCTTGCCTTAGAAAGAGATAATATCTTAGTAAATAATGCCTTAAAAAAAATGGAATCGCAAAAGTATAATTATGGATTATTGATTACAGGCGGTTTTCATACAAAAGGTATGCTCGAGATTTTAAAACAAAAACCTGTAAACTTTGCCGTAGTTGTACCTAAAATTAGCAGCGCAACTAATACAGAGCGTTATTTTTCGGCGATTACGAATAAATCTACAGCTTTAGAATCGTTTATAGAAAGCGCTATTAATTCTTTGGCTGACGCGTCTTGGCTGGCGGAAAACCCGCTTGGATTTAATATTGCCCGCAAACACGTTAAACTCGCTAAAACCGTATCGTTTTTATTGACTGAATCAGTTGACAATATGTATCTTGCCGATCCTCAGCAGAACCCGAAATTATTGTTAGATGAACTGAACAGGCTTATAGCCGATTACGATTCAGGCAATGTGAATATCGTAGATTTTAAACTTATCGACGGATACCGTTTGTATCAGGTAAATATTAACGGACATGAAATGTTTTACTATTTTGAAGATAAAAACGGTCAGGATACTCCGTTAAGGGAAACTTTGCTTACCGACGTGCATGCGATATTGGAAAAGGAAATACAGTTAAGCGAAAACCAGTCGGTTACAGTGTTTAAGAAAGATATTCTAACCGTTTTGGGGCCGCGTTTTGATCAGCTTGAATCGACGGATGCTTTTTCCGCAAAAATCAAATCCACTGCGTCGGCTGAACAGTCGCGAAAACTAAAAATTGCTGTGCTTGATAGTGCTTTTCTGATGGACAGGTTTGATTTAACCGAATTAGCTCAACTGCTCAGGACTAAACACGGCATCTATTTTGATTTTAAAAAAGATTTTCAGCCGATAATTCAGCAATTGTTAGAACAGGGCGCACTGATAGCAAGTTATGACGATAAAACACCTGTTTTTATGCTTGGACAGGATATCAGGTCAGCATATTATTTATCTGTAATGGCGGAAAAAGATAATTATTTTCCGGATATTTCGCAGTTAGAATCTTTTTATACAAAACCGTTTGAAGATTTGGGTTTAACGAGTATATTTGTAGAAAAGAATATATCTTATGAGGTTGTTTTGGATTTTATCCATCAATTGGAAGATAAATCGCTCAATGCAACCGATAAGGATGTTTTTGAGTTTACCGATTCAAAAGGAATAGTCTTTGAAGGGCGAATAATAGAACATGAAAACGGGTATCGTTATTTTCGTATTGTAAGTAAGGCTATGGTTGATGCGAGTAAAGCGTTTGTTTTGCCATCAATAACTAATTTGGAAAAAGAGCAGTTAGGTTTGGCGGATGCGGATATGGGACAGGCTATAGATATATCAAACGATGAGTCAATGGTTCTGGTGTTGTCAAAAGAAACGGAATCGTATTCTTTATCATTGGTTGAACTTGCAGACGGCACGCGTCCGGATACGGTTGTTTTAAGTAAAACTATTCAGTTAAATGAACAAACCAATGAAGAACTGCTTGAAGGAATTAGAGAAATCGGGCGTCAGGCGGCGTCATATTTAACATTGCAGGGGTTGGCTGTGATTAATGACGGGAAAATAAAATTTGTTAATATTGAGGATATAAGAACCGGCGTATTAAACGATATTCTTAGCGATGCCCAAATAGCCGATATGGTTGTTGATGAACTGAACCGTTTAAACTCTGTTACCGCTAACGCTACCGATGCTGATCCGTTAGAATCGTTGACTGCCATAGATGACGAGGATATGAGCGAACAGGAAATAATCAAGAAATTAAGCGGTTACAGCACTGCGGCATTGCTTGAGGTAGCTAAAACAACCCGTAACTTTGTTTATTTAAGGATATTGGCAAAAAATACCATTTATTCTATGCCTGAATCAACTTTAAACCCGGGCGATCAGGCTGTGCAGCGAATAAAATCTGTTTTAATAGATAACCAATTTACGCCTTCAGACTCGCTGTCTGATCTTGTGAAAGATAAAATATTTTTTGAATATTTACTTCGAAAAAATCCGGATAAAATCAAAAAGCTGCTGGTTCACAAACAAGCTATGCCGGAAGTTCTTACTGCTGTAGCTGATAACCTGATAACTTTTGAATCGGAAAACAAGAATATCGAACAGGATGCCATAGATGATATTAAGGTGGCTTTAATAAAAAATCCTCTTTGCGATGATATGCTGTTGTTTCAGTATTCCCAAGATACTTCGGTAAAAGTTAGAAAAGCGGTAGCCCAGTCTGTTATACCTGAGTTAGTTGTTTCTGATCCTCAGGAAGAAGTGATAATTGAATTAGCGAAAAACCCAAACACATCGCTTGGAACATTGGAAACGTTAATAAAAAGCAATCCTTCAAGAAAGATAAAATTTGCTGTCGCGTCAAATATTAATATTAATCAATTTATAGCGGATAAGTTGTTGGCGGAGGATGATGAGCAAATAAAGGTTAAGCTGGCTCATACCTTAACATCTTCTGATTTGCCAATGTTACACAATAAGCCTGACCTTATTAACGATTATCTATTTAAATTAGTGGAACAATGCGGTAATGCTGTTGACGCGGCAATCGCCAGAAGCCTTAATCAGTTAAATACAAGTTTGTTTGAGCTTTTGATTACTCAAGGAGATTCTATCCGGCTTATATTAGCCTCTCGATCAGATATCCCGCAATCGGTTATTAGGGAACTTTATAAAGATGAATCACCGAAAATTAGGCGCGCTCTTTTATTGAATAAAGCTGTTGCATTACCCAACGCTGAGTATGTAAAAGCTATTAAGAACAGCTATGAAGAAAAAAATGGGTGGCAAATAAGAATGGCTATAGCCAATAAACAACAATTAAACGAGCAGGTTATGCGTGAACTGCTTAACGATCCGAATGTTCGCGTTCGGGCGGCGCTTGCTAACCGTTCGGATTTGCCGGAAGATTTATTTGAAACACTTATGTCCGATAAAGTTGCTTATGTGCGGGCTCGGATTGCGGGTAACTCGGCAGTTCCTTTACATCTTCTGAAAAAATTTTTAAATGACGACGCAGATATGTCGGACGGCTTAATAAATGAAGCAGGCGCTGTTGCCGAAGGTTTCAGTAATAAAGATATACAATTGTTCGATAAAAATAAGTTGACCGTAAAAAGTAAACTTGCTTCCAATACAAAAATAATTGAGGAGCCGCAGTTAGTGAATGTCTTGGTTCATGATAATAAATATCATAAGTATATTATGAAAGCATTTTTAAGAAAACGGATATCAGCAAAAATATTTTACGGCGATAAGGATTACCATTCGGCTTATGAAATTCTTAAACCTCTTGCGGACAGTGCTTATTCCGGATTCGGAGATCAGTTTGATCTTGCCAATACACTTGTTATGATGCGTAATTATGAAGCGGCAAAAGAATATTACCGAAAATCAATCCGTGAAAAAAATAATGTGTGCTCCAAATTGGGATTATCTTCTATTGAACATGGGAAGGATTTAACAACCTCTTTTTTGAATATGCCTATTCAGGTTCAGACAATTTTGCAGAATTTTCATCATGCCCAGCCGTTACGGGAATCGGACTATCCGGCAGCTATGGAATTTATTGTGTTTATGTCCCAAACAATTCCCGACGGCAAAAGACCTGATTATTTGGACAAAAATACAACATGGAGCGATCTTCTACAGGATGAAAAAGTTGAAAATACCGTGGCGTTAACATTGTATTCATTAACAGATGTGCAGAAAAACGGTTTTTTAGATTGGGAAGATGTGCTTGGCATAATGACCAATGTAATAAGTTCTTTGGCGGATTACAGAAAACTCTCTGCATCATGGAAAAGCATTAAAGAAGACACATGGCGGCAAATTATCAGCCGGTCTAACTTGAGTGAGGAAGTTAGGAATGAAATGCTCGCTAATCCCTCCGATGAGGTAGAGTTCTTCTTGCGGGGCGGCGTTAGGGGGATTATCAAATATAAAGATTATTTGAATTTCAAAACCAATATTGTTATGGATAATGTACCGTCTTTTCTTAGGGAAGATGTTTCAAAATCGGTTTGGCTTGAATTTATCGACCTGACTGAAAATTTATTATTCAGCGAACCTCAATATTTTAAGCGCCTGTCCTTAGTGAGCCAGCGTGGGTCTTTCGGCGGTTTTGACGATTCTTTGCGGATTAGCTTTTCTTTGTTTGGCAATAAATTTATTCATGGGGTAGGAGATATTAATTCTATAGTCCGGTCTGAAGGCGGGCACAGCATATCAAACGGTATATTCAATAACCTCGGCATGAATTTCGATGTGGATGAACTTCAGGACCGTTCTTCTATACTTAGATTCCCAACCGACCTTGACAACAAGGATAAAGGCGCTAATATCGTAAAAACTTATACCAGCCATGACCAAACCTTGATCAAATTATACAAAACTCTTATAACTAATATGTCGCTTGATGACATTATTAGCGGACTGGATAATTTTAAAGGCTCTAACCTGATAGAAGATTATGCCGTAAGAAACGCTTTAGCCGCGTTACGCGATAATCAAGCCGATACCATAGCGCAGCGCTTCATTGGAGAAGCCCTTTACTATTTTTACCGCAATGAACCAAGTCTTGATGTTATAGATGAACGGCTGCCGGAACTTATTGATAAGATTACCGAGTTAAAAAGTTCTATTGAGTCGTTTTCATGGGATGTCAGGCTGTTTTTTGAAGGGGGCTGTTATTTGTCTACTTATCAGCAGGCATTTCCTGTGCTTATGCCTCCGTTAGACGTAATTATCGGTACCGAGGCGGTTGAAAAAATGCAGAATCCAGATGTGGATGAACATTACAGCGGTGAATGGCTTCATTATCTTCTTAGAGCGCGAATGAGAGACCTTTTGCAGCAAGGCAAATTACAGCCCGGAAACCTTCATCGGTTTTTTCGTTCTTCTATAATATATATGTCTGCTTTAATAAAGAATACCGATTTGTTTTCGCGGATAGATTCTATAGTGGATAATATTGAAAACGGTAATAATTCAAAAGCGGCGGTTGATTTTTTATATATGGTTAACGACCCTAACCTAAAAGGCGTTCAAGACGATTTGAAAAATGACCTGATTACCTTAAGAAGAGAAGTTCTCGGGTATTTGGAAATAAATAAAACCAGCCTCAATGAATTACTGGATGTAAATTCTTTATCTAAATATATGGATACGTCATCGGACATATATAATTATGTAAGCCGCTACGCTATGAAAATAATTGAAAAAATAAATTCAGGCACAATAGCCTCTGCCGCAGTGCAGACCGCTCTTCTTATAGCTACCCTTTATGAAGAAGGATACACGCAGTTAGGCGATACGCTTTCCGCCGGTATAACCATTAATCCCCGAAATTTATCTGCCCTTAATTCAAAACTTCAGGAATTGTCCGCTAAGTATTCGGATTTACAGAAGGTAAAACCCTCGTCTCTTGCGGGTGTCGCCCAATACCTCTATACATTGGAACCAGATAAGATTTATTCCGCCATTGAAAACAGGCGGGTAACTTCCGCTGAACCGGAAAAAGTGGTCTTGAAAGAAGTCGCTAACCATATAGCTGACAATTTGTTTATGACCGGAGATATTTCGTTTGCCCAGTTTGTCAAACTAATTACCGATTATTACACGAAAAGTTATAAGGATTTAAAAGAAAGTCAAGTGCCCATTAAGGTTGAGGAATATATACCTACAAAAGCTGAATTCTGGCAAAATTTGCAAGGTTATGTAGTCCCGTTTTTAACAAATTATTCCTTTGTAAATATAGCCGGAATATTAAGCGGATTTAGGAAACTTGTAAAGCAAGCTTTTCCGGATACATCAAAGGAAAAAGGTGTTAAACTCCAGTCCCATTGGCTGGCATCGGCTGTGCCGTTGTATATGATGAGTAGCGGGATATCGTTAGAACTCGGTAATGTCATAGCTGTAATAGGGGGTGTTTTTTTACTTCTTCGGATATTGGCAAATATTATTTATAATTTGAGGGCAAGAAAACAGTTTGACAATTATAAGTCGCCTCAACCCGAAACACCGCCTTCCCCGGTGGTTATTACGGACAAAATTATTCCGATTATGCCTAAAGATTTGTTTGGTTCGCAAAAAGGGGTTGTTTTTGATTATGATAATTTTTTTGCGCAAAGCGGAACATTAACTTCGTTCAAGTATTTTTTGAATTATCAAAAAGAACTTGCCTCCGCCAGTAAAATAATTATTTTTTCACAAAAAAATTCAAGAGCAGCCATAACAGATAAATTAACTGAAATAGGTATAGACCCTGCTCTTTTTGAACTTGTTACTAAAGATGAAATTGATTCGAGTGAAATTAGATTCAATCTGCTTAATTACCTGAAACGTAATTTTGATTTGTCTCCTCAGGCAATATCATTAATTGCTCCTAATGATTCGGATTTAATATTTGAATTTAAAATTAGAGGCACTACCATTTTTGATGCGCAAGAAGGGCTTAGCGATGTTGAGCGGATGACTCTTTTTATACAAGCATTCGGGTTTGCTTCTTTAGGAAAACTGCCGCCTGATATAGAGATTATTGATGTATCTTCGCGCAGCCCGTATTTTACGTGGTTTAAGGATAAAATCCAGTCTGAAGCCGGCAATAAGGTTACTTTAAAAGATTTATTAAGTTATGTTGGGATAAGTTATGTTGGGACTCAAAAAAGGGGGTTGGTGATGAGTGATATAGCCGGCATATCTTTCCGAAGCGGCGCCGTTTCTAATGTTATCCGTCCTAAAGCTGTTACTCCAAGATTAAAATTGCCTTCGCATCTGCTTGAAACATCTCTTTAAAAAAAATCAGTTAATTTTTTATTAAAGAATAATTTTACTTCAGTGTTTTTTGTACTATAATATTCAAAGGGTAATCTGTTTTAAATAAATAACAAGGTGAAAATGGTTCGTATAATAGCAGGTGAAGCAAAAGGAAATGTTTTACGTGTACCTAAAAACACAAATAAAGTTCGCCCAACGTCCGATAGGGTAAAAGAGGCTCTTTTTTCCTCTCTTGCCGATCATATAATAGGCGCTAAAGTCCTTGATTTGTTCTCAGGCACGGGCAACTTGGGGCTTGAAGCATTAAGCAGAGGGGCAAAAGAATGCTTTTTTATTGAAAAAAACAATATTTGCCTGAAATATCTTGAATGGAATATTGATAAACTTGGGTTTCAAGATAGATGCACTGTTTGTAAAGGTGATTTTTTCAAATTAATAAACAGAATAAAGTTATCCGATATTAACCTGTTTTTCGCTGATCCGCCTTATGATGAAACCAATCGATTGTTTTCTGAAAATACAAACATATTGAATATTCTTTTAAACAGTGCTATAGTTGCCCAGTTTGCTTATTTTGTACTGGAACACAGGAAAAATTTTAAGGTGCCGTATGAAATTACCGAACAATTCGGATGTAAAACCAAAAATTACGGTTCCACGTCAATAACTATATTTAAATTAGCGGGAGATAAAATATAAATGGCTGATAAATCTGTGCTGGCGGTTTATCCCGGAAGTTTTGATCCTATAACTTATGGACATATTGATGTTATCAAACGAAGTATGACAATATTTCCCAATTTAGTTGTGGCAGTTGTGGGTAATCCTTATAAACAGTCATTGTTCGATTTCGAGGAAAGAGTTGATATGATTCAAGCCGCCATAGGTAATAAGAAAAATATCAGAATAGATATGTGCAGCGGACTGCTTATTGATTATGTGCGTTCCATAGACGCTAAGGTTATCATAAGGGGATTGAGAGCTATTTCCGATTTTGAATACGAATTTCAGATGGCTCTTTCCAATAACAAACTCAATTCCAGTATAGAGACTCTTTTTATGATGTCAAGCGCGCAATATTCATATGTGAGTTCAAAACTGATAAAGGAAATCGCTCTTCTCGGCGGAGATATTTCAGCTTTTGTCCCTAGACCTGTCGCGTTAAAATTAAATGATAAACTTAAAAAATATAAACGGTTTTAATATGACGGAATTTTTGCATAGTAAATTTAAAATAAAAATTGATCTCATAACCAAATACGGTTATGTTGCGGAGAAAAAACTCTCAACCAAATTGATAGGTGAATGCGGCGTTAATTTAAAAGACCCTATTTACGTTAAAGTCTGCGCAAGGAAAGTTTCCGATGATGTTATTGTGCAAGGAGAATTTTCAGTAAACGCCGTTGTGGCCTGCGCGCGCTGTTTACGTGAAATAGAATATATTATTAAAAAGGATAATTATTTTAGATATTTTAAGAAGCCGTACGGCGAGAATATTAACTTGACAGAAAGCCTTCGAGAAGATATTATGGTTTCTTTACCAATCCGGGTATTGTGCCAAAAAGACTGTAAAGGATTATGCCCTCATTGCGGAACAGACTTAAATAAAGGGAGTTGTGAATGCTCTCCTCAAGAGGAGCAATCATCGGAATCTGTTTTTGATATTTTAGGCGATGCTTTTGAAAAATAAATTATTGATATTAATTTTATATTATAAAGAAATAGGAATTTAGGAGATTAACGATGGCCAATCCAAAAAAGAAAATGTCAAGATCAAGGCGTAATAGCAGGCGTGCTCATCATTTTTTAAAAGTGCCTTCATTATCCGCTTGCGCTAATTGCGGTGCGGTCAAACTGCCCCACCGGATTTGCCTTGATTGTGGTTTTTACGCAGGCAGAAAAATTGTTGAGGTGGAAGAAAGAGTATAATGAAAATCGCCGTTGATGCAATGGGCGGTGACTTTGCGCCTGATATCATTGTAGAAGGGGTATTAGACTCGTTAAGCTGTTTGGAAGATAATGATGAAGTGGTTCTTGTCGGCGATGAATCTCGAATAAAAGAGATACTTGCCCGTTACGGCAGGAAAGAATCCGATAACTTGTCTATACGCCATGCTTCTGAAGTGGTCGGCATGGACGAGTCGCCCAGTAAAAGTTTGCGCCGTAAACGTAATTCGTCTATAGCTGTATGCGCTAGTCTGGCTAAAGAAGGAAAAGTTGATGCTTTGTTAAGTGCCGGAAATACCGGCGCTGTTGTAGCGGCGACTAAATTGCGTTTACGATTCTTAAAGGGAGTTGAACGCCCTGCCATTGCTACGCCAATACCAACTACCTCAGGTGTATCTGTATTGCTTGACGCCGGCGCTAATGTGGATTCAAAACCTTATAATCTGCTTCAGTTTGCGGGAATGGGTTCGGCTTACATTCAGTATCTATTTGGAGTTGAAAATCCAAAAATAGGGCTTTTAAGTATAGGAGAGGAATCTTCAAAGGGGAACGACTTAACAAAAGAAACTTTTAAACTGCTTGAAAAAAGCCCGCTTAATTTTGTCGGCAATATTGAAGGCAGAGATGTTTTTAATAATAAAGTTGATGTTATAGTTACTGACGGTTTTGTAGGGAATATTGTGATTAAAGTTCTTGAAAGCATACCTTCTTTTATTAAAACCGTGATTAAAAATGAGATAAAAAAGAGTGTCACTGCAAAAATGAGCGGTTTCTTAATAGGGTCATTGCTTAAGAAAATAGTAAAGCAGGGCGATTACGCCGAATATGGCGGAGCTCCTTTGTTGGGTGTTGATGGCGTTTGTATGATCTGCCATGGTTCATCATCTCCAAAAGCAATTAAAAATGCTGTTAGAGCCGCTTCCGCGTTAAGTAAATTTGAAGTTAATAAACATATCAAAGATATTGCAGAAAAACTATCTGTTTATAAAAACAATAACTAAAATAATTGAGGGTTTAAAGTGGAGCAGAAACTTGGTGTAAAAATCATAGGGACAGGTTCGTATTTGCCTCCTAAAGTATTGACTAATAAAGACCTTGAAATCATGGTTGACACTTCTGATGAGTGGATAGTAACTCGAACAGGTATCCATGAACGAAGAATCGTGGATAAAAATACAAGCACTTCCGACATAGCAGTCAAAGCGGCAAGGGAAGCCTTGAAAAACGCGGATGTTGATGCTGAAGAAATTGATGCGATCATTGTCGCGACGGTAACATCAGATTATGTTTTTCCTTCAACAGCATGTCTTATCCAAGATAAAATAGGCGCTGTTAACGCCGCGGCTTTTGATATATCAGCAGCATGTTCCGGTTTTTTGTATTCATTAACTATAGGGGTGGCATTTTTGAAATTGCAAAATTTTAAAAAGGTTATGATTATAGGCGCGGAGACTCTTTCTAAAATAGCTGATTGGGAAGATAGGGCTACTTGTGTTTTGTTCGGTGACGGTGCGGGCGCTGTAATAATAGAAGCAAGTGATAACGGTTCTGAATTTTTAGATATTTTTCTTGGCGCCGAGGGTAATGGCTGGGATTTGCTGTCTATACCGGCAGGCGGTTCAAGAACACCTACCTCTATAGATACGGTAAACAATAAAGGCCATTATATAAAAATGAAAGGCAATGAACTGTATAAATGGGCGGTTAAGACAATGAAAAATTTAATAGCCGACTCTATTCAACGGGCAGGAATAACCTATGATGATGTTAAATATATAATTCCTCATCAGGTTAATATACGAATTATTGATGCCGCGTTAAAAAGATTGAAAATGGCGGACGATAAAGTCGTGATTAATTTGGATAAATACGGCAATACTTCTGCTGCCTCTATACCCATAGCGCTTGATCATTTGAACTGTGCCGGAAAAATAAATAAAGGCGATATCCTTATTTTTGTCGCTTTTGGAAGCGGTTTGACTTTGGCGTCAACAATAATTAAATGGTAATGGATTTTGTCTTTTGCGAGGCGGTGATATGAAGAAAATTTCTGTAATTTTTCCAGGGCAGGGAGCTCAATATGTTGGTATGGGTGAAGGTTTCCTTTATTCAGGCAAGGCTCAGGATATTTTTAATAAAGTTAATGATGTTTTGGATTTGGATATTAAGAACTTATGTTTAAAAGGCCCTCAGGATGTTTTAGCGAGAACGGAAAATAGTCAGGTAGCCTTATATACCTTAGGATATATCGGTTTTTTGTTGCTTAAACAGGCAATGCCTTCTATCTGGACACCTGCATATTGCGCAGGGTTAAGCCTTGGTGAGTTTACGGCTCTTGCTGTTGCTGGAGTTTATAGTTTTGAGGATGGATTAAAACTGGTTTATAATCGCGGTAAATATATGCAGCAGGCTTGTGAAGACAATCCCGGCACTATGGCATCTATAATCGGAGCCGACAGAAATGTTGTAAAAAATATAGTCAGCCAATATAATAAACTCGGTTCCCTTGTGGCTTTAGCTAATCTTAACTGTCCCGGACAGATTGTCGTCTCCGGCACCAAAGAGGCTGTCGAGCAGGTTGTGTCCAAAGCCCAAGATGACGGATACAGGGCTGTATTATTAAACGTAAGCGGCGCATTTCATTCATCATTAATGGAATCGGCAAGAGTAAAACTTGCCCAAGCGGTTTCTGAAATAAAATTTAACGATGCGGTTATACCTGTTATATCTAATTGTGATGCTGTTATAAGAACAGATGCGGATGAAATTAAAAGCGCGGTAATAAAGCAGATGGTAAGCCCGGTTTTATGGGAAGATTCCATTAACGAATTAATTAAAAACGGCGTCGGCCAGTTTGTAGAATGCGGATGCGCTAAGGTATTAAAGGGATTGCTTCGCAGAATAAATCGTAAAGCAGTTTGTATGGTTTTGGAAAATCAAGCTGATATAGATAAGGTTGTCGCGTCTTTTTGCGGACAGCCCGTTCAGTGAGGGAGAGAAAAAAATATGGAAATTAACTTAAAAGGTAAAACAGCTCTCATAACCGGTGGCGGAAGGGGAATCGGCAAAACAATAGCCGAAACGCTTGCATCTGCCGGAGCTAAAGTTGTTATTTGTGAGATTGATGAAAATATCGGCAATGATGCTGTTGCTGATCTGAAAAACAAAGGTATGGAAGCTGACTTTTTTAAAGTGGATGTATCAAGTTTTGAAGATGTATCAGATGTGGTCTCGAAAATTCTTGACAAGCATAAAGTAATTGATATACTTGTCAACAATGCTGGGATCACAAGAGATCAGTTATTGCTTAAAATGACTGAATCAGATTGGGATGCGGTTATTTCTGTCAATTTAAAAGGTACTTTTAATTTTACTAAAGCCTTATATAGACCTTTTATGAAACAGAAAAGCGGCAGGATTATTAATATAGCTTCTATTATTGGTATTATCGGAAACGCGGGACAGGCAAACTATGCGGCGTCTAAGTCGGCGATAATAGGATTTACAAAATCAGTTGCCCGGGAACTTGGACTTCGCGGAATATGCGTAAACGCGATAGCCCCCGGTTTTATAAAAACCGCTATGACAGATGTTCTTAAGGATGATGTTAAGGAAGCTATGTTACAGCAGATTCCTTTAAAGAATCTGGGCAGTACTGAAGATGTAGCTAATGGAGTTTTGTTTTTGGCGTCCGATTTATCAAGATACATAACAGGACATGTCTTGAATATCAGCGGCGGAATGGTAATGTAATTATAGCAATAACAATAAATTCGCAATAAATATTAAGGAGGATATAAAAAGATGTCAGTTGAAGAAAAAGTAAAAGAGATTATTATTGAACAGTTAGGTGTTAATGCTGATGAAGTAACCATGGACGCGGCTTTTGTTGAAGACCTTGGTGCCGATTCTTTAGATCAGGTAGAATTGGTAATGGCTTTTGAAGAAGAATTTAAAGCTGAAATTCCCGATGAAGACGCGGAAAAATTAAAAACTGTAAATGACGCTGTTAAGTATATAGAATCTAATTCAAATAAATAGACATCCATTTTCCGTAAAGGTAAAACTTTAAACTGGGACATTACTCACGCAATTTAATTGGGTGATTTGGATAATGTCCCACTTGTTTATAATAGAGGTGATGGTATGAGCGTAAAATATAAGCCGCGAAGAGTTGTTATAACTGGAATGGGTTTGATAACTCCTGTTGGAAATACGGTAGACGAATTCTGGGCGTCTATATGTGAAGGAAAAAGCGGTGTAGGTAAAATAACGCGTTTTAGTGTTGAAAAATTTTCAACTAAAATTGCTGCTGAAATTAAGGATTTTGATCCTAATGGAATTATCTCGAAAAAAGAATTGCGCAGAATGGACGATTTTGTTAAATATTCTATGTGTGCTTCTGAACAAGCAGTAAAGGATTCCGGGTTGGAATTTGACAAAATGGACCCGTTTGCGACAGGAGTTATTTTGGGTTCGGGAATAGGCGGGTTGCGAATTATTGAAGAACAGCATGAAATTTTAATGAATCGTGGTCCTTTACGTGTTAGTCCGTTTCTTATTCCAATGCTGATAACCAATATGGCAGCTGGCAGTGTTTCTATTCTCCATGGTGTAAAAGGACCTAATATGTGTATTACTACTGCCTGCGCATCGGGAACCCACGCAATAGGCGAAGCGTATCGGCAGATTCTTTTCGGTGATGTTGACGTGATGATTACAGGCGGAACTGAATCGGCTATAACCCCATTAGGGTTAGCAGGTTTCTGCGCGATTAAAGCACTGTCAATTCGTAATGACGCGCCTGAAAAAGCGAGTCGCCCGTTTGATAGGGAACGTGATGGGTTTATAATGGGTGAAGGCGCCGGTGTGCTCGTGCTTGAAGAATATGAACACGCCAAAAAACGAGGCGCTAATATATATGCGCAACTGCTTGGATACGGATGTACCGGAGACGCGTATCATATGACTGCTCCGTCTCCTGATTTTCAGTCGGCTGCAAGATGTTTTTCAGCGGCTATTAAAAATTCTCAAATCAATTTGGATGATGTAGGATACATTAACGCCCATGGAACTTCTACCCAATTAAATGATAAGTGTGAAACTAAAGCTATCAAAATGGTTTTTGGTGATTATGCCAGAGAATTACCTATCAGTTCCACAAAATCCATGACCGGTCATTTGCTTGGAGCGGCTGGCGGAGTTGAACTGATAGCAGCGATAAAGACTATACAAACCGGCATAATTCATCCTACAATCAATTATGAAAATCCTGATCCGGATTGTGATCTTGATTATGTGCCTAATACAGCTCGTGAGGTGAAAGTAAAATATGCCCTTTCAAATTCTCTTGGATTTGGCGGACATAACGCTTCCCTTGTAGTTGGCGCGGTTTAAATTTAAAAAAAGTTACCGCGTTTTTTGAAGATCATTTAGAATCTTAACGATAATTTGAATCGATAACAGCTTTTAGCCTTTTAATGAATAATAGACAACCATATTCTACTAAAAAAATGGTTCGCTCGGCAGGCATGTTCGGTGGTGTAACTATGGTCAGCCGGGTACTTGGTCTTGTGCGCGATGTGTTATCGGCAAGCCTATTCGGCACCTCAGGGTTCTGGGATGCTTTCGTTGTAGCGTTTACTATTCCGAATATGTTCAGGATGCTTTTAGGGGAAGGGGCTCTTTCCGGAGCTTTTGTGCCTGTATTCACTCAATATATGCAGGATAAAGGTGAAGATAAGGCTTGGGTTTTCGCCAACCGTGTTTTGTCGTTTTTGTCTGTTTTTCTAATCGGGTTAATAACGGTTGGTATATTAATTATTCTTGTTTGTTTCCGGTTTGATATATCAGACCGCTTAAAAGAAGTATTGATATTATCTATTATCCTGCTGCCGTATATGTTTTTTATTTGTAATGTCGGTTTGCTGATGGGGATTTTGAATTCTTTTTATCATTTTTTTCTGCCTGCGTTTAATCCTGTTATTTTAAATGTTGTTCTTATAGCAATAATGTCTTTGCTGGCTGTATCTGATTTTTTAAGTATTAAGGCAAAGATAGTTGTTCTTTGTTTCGGTGTTTTGTTTGGAGGTTTCCTTCAGTTTTCTTTGCATTTCATTGCCGCGGTAAAGAAGGGGCTTAGGTATTCTTTTTCCCTTCGGTATTCTGAAGGGGTAAAAAAAGTCTGGTTGCTTATGCTGCCGGCAGTGCTTGGGTTATCTATTAACCAGATTAATTTGATGGTTGACAGGTTTTTAGCTTTTAAAATCGGCGCAGGTATTGCGTCGAGCCTTTATTATAGCAACAGGTTAATCCAGCTTCCGATAGGGGTATTCGGGGTAGCTTTGGCGACTGTATCGTTTCCATTATTGACTCATCATAGCGCTTCCGGCAATATGGATGATTTTAAAAAGGTTTTGTCCAACGTATTAAAAATAAGTTTTCGTATAGCGCTGCCCGCAACGATAGGTTTGCTTCTGCTTGCGTATCCAATTACAAGGATGATTTTTGAGCATAAACAATTCGATTGCGCCTCAACGGCTAAAACAGCGTTTGCGCTTGGTTTTTACAGCCTTGGTCTCTTAGGTTATTGTTCGAATAAGATTATTATTCGAGGTTTTTATTCTCTTCAAGACACTGTAACACCTATGAGGATAGGGCTTGTTGCTCTTGTAGTTAATATTACGCTTAATTTAATATTGATGGTGCCTTTAAAAGGCGGGGGATTGGCTTTATCTACTTCAATAACATCTTTTTTGAGTTTTTTTATGCTTGTTTTTTTTCTTAGAAAAAAAATAGGGGTTTTTTTACAGCCTGATTTTTTTCGGTCTTTAAAAATATCATTCGTTTGCACAGCGGTTATGGCGTTTTTTGCTTTCGGCTCTTATCGTTTGATATCAATAATGCTGGAACCGGGGGTAACAACTAATATAATAAGTGCTTTGATGCCGGTGATTATCGGAATTGGAGCTTATTTATCCTGTTTAGTCTTTATTGATAGATCGGAATTAGATGAAATGTTTTATTTATTCCATTTAAAAAAATAAAATTAATGCTGTCTCTTTATCTTGAAAATAATGTAAAATAGTTAAAATTATATTGTAATGAATTTCAATTAAAAAAATAAAAGGTAATTGTTATGATCGGGTTTATCTTAAAAAGATTGTTTGGAAGTAAAAATGATCGGGAAATAAAAAATTTTTTTCCAGTAGTTGAGAAGATTAATCAAATTGAGGAATCTTTGCGGTCGTTACCTGAAGCGGAGTTAGTTGGCAAAACTAAAGAGTTTAGGCATCGAGTAGAACAAGGGGAAACCTTAGACGATATTATGCCGGAGGCATTTGCGGTAGTGAAAAACGCTTGCCGAAGGCTTTGCGGAAGAAAGTTTAATGTTTGCGGTCATGAACTTGAGTGGAATATGGTGCCTTTTGATGTTCAGTTGATAGGAGCTATTGTCCTGCATCAGGGTAAAATAGCGGAAATGGCGACTGGCGAAGGAAAAACTCTTGTCGCCACTATGCCTTTATATTTGAACGCGTTGTCGGGTAAAGGCGCTCATCTTGTTACAGTTAACGATTATTTGGCGCGAAGGGACAGCCAATGGATGGGCGAACTGTTTAAGTTTCTCGGGCTAACCGTGGGATGTCTTCAGCATGATATGTCAAGAAAAGAACGGCGCCAGCAGTATCAGCGTGACATTACCTACGGAACTAATTCTGAATTCGGATTTGACTATTTGCGCGATAACGGAGCGTTATCGCTTGAGGAACAAGTTCAAAACGGGCACAATTACGCTATAATCGACGAAGTCGATTCTATTCTTATTGATGAAGCAAGGACACCTTTGATTATATCCGGACCTGTTAGCGTATCTACACATAGATACGACAGCTTAAAACCGCTTGTAAGTAATCTTGTAAGAAAACAGCAAGTTCTTTGCACAAGGATTCTTTCAGAAGCGAAACAGCTTCTTGCGCAAGCAGGCAAAGAGGAGGAAGCAGGCATAAAACTTTTTCAGGTTTCAAGAGGAATGCCTAAAAATAAACAGTTTTTGAAACTGATTGAGGATCTAAAAATCAGGAAATTATATGATAAAAGCGAGCTTGAGTTAATGAGCGACTCGAGAAAAGAGGAAAGCCATGAGTTTCTTGAGCAATTATTTTTTATAAATGATGAAAAAAGTAATTCCGTCGACCTTACGGAAAAAGGGCGTGAAACTTTAAGCCCTGCTAATCCTGAGGAGTTTATTATCCCTGATATAATCACAATGACACAGGAAATCGAAGAGGACGAATCGTTGTCCGATGCGGAAAAAGAATCGAAAAAACGTAATTTGTATAAAAATTATGAGGAATCCAACCAAAAGATTCATAACCTTACGCAGCTTTTGAGGGCGTATGTTTTATTTGAGAAAGATGTGGATTATGTGGTTCAGGATAATCGAGTCCAAATAGTTGATGAATTTACCGGACGCCTTATGCCCGGCAGAAGGTTCAGCGAGGGGCTTCATCAAGCGCTTGAAGCGAAAGAAGGGGTGAAAATAGAGCGTGAAACACAGACTTTCGCTACTATAACAATCCAGAATTATTTCAGGATGTACTCTAAATTGGCAGGCATGACCGGTACAGCGGAAACTGAAGCTCAGGAATTCAGCCAGATTTATAAACTTGATGTTCTTGTAATCCCTACCAATGAGCCTATCCACAGGCTTGATATGGACGATGTTATTTATAAAACAAAACGTGAAAAATATAATGCTATTATTAATGAGATTGTCGATTGTTATAAAGATGGACAACCTGTTCTTGTGGGAACTATATCGGTTGAGACATCGGAGTTGTTAAGCCGTATGTTGAGAATAAGAAAAATCCCGCATGAAGTGCTCAACGCGAAATATCACGAAAAAGAAGCTGAAATAGTAGCGAAAGCCGGGCATAAAGGAGCAGTTACCATTGCTACTAATATGGCAGGCAGAGGTACGGATATTAAACTCGGAGAAGGTGTTATTAAGAACGATCCGCGCCTTAATAAAAATGAAAAGTTTGTGCTTAAAAAATCGCTTGGCGACGAGTTTAAGAAAAAGTACGGAGGACTACATATCATCGGCACGGAACGCCATGAAAGCCGCCGGATAGACAGGCAGCTGCGAGGGCGGTCAGGGCGTCAGGGCGATACAGGCTCGTCCCGTTTTTATATATCGTTGGAAGATGATTTAATGAGGCTTTTCGGATCGGAGAGAATAGCGGGAATAATGGAAAAAATCGGAATAGAGGAAGGACAGGAACTTGCCCATCCGTTATTGAACCGTTCTATTGAAACAGCCCAGAAACGGGTTGAACAACGCAATTTTTCTATCAGAAAACATACGCTTGAATATGATGATGTTATGAATAAACAGCGTGAGGTCATTTACGGATACAGAAGCCAGATTCTTCGCGGTGAAGGTGTTAGAGAAATGATACTCGGGATGATGGATGAAGTCGTTGAGTCTAAGTTTGACGAGTTTGCTCCTGCCCTGTCAAAAGAGCCTGAGTGGGATTTGAGGGGATTTATCCTGTGGTGGAGGGAAACGTTTTTGTTCCCGCTCGATTTAAAGGTAATTGAGGCGAAAACCGAGCGGCAGGATATATTAAATTATCTGTTTGATTTGCTTCGCAAAGCGTATGCGTCTAAAGAGCGGTTTGAAACGCCCGAGAAAATGCGCGAACTTGAAAAAATGGTTGCTTTGCAGGTGATCGATAAATTGTGGATTGAGCATTTGTACAGTATGGATAATCTGCGCCATGATATCGGTTACCGCAGTTACGGACAGCGTGATCCGCTAATTGAATATAAACAGGAATCTTATCATATATTTTCCGACCTGATAGATGCTATCCGTAAAGAGATAGTTGATTTGGTTTTTAAAGCTTCTTTCATACCTATTGAGGAGCAGGAAAATATTTTGGCACAGTTAGAAGAGCAGTTTTCTCCTCAACCATCTTCGGCGTTTAATAAGGCAGGCGCGATCAGTGACGATGCTCATCAGGGTTATGCGGACACAATGCGTCCTGCCGCCCATAAACGCATTCCAATAAAAAGGAATATGCCCAAAGTGGGCAGAAATGATCCATGTCC